>CAXYUU010000004.1:0-32256 GCA_964292015.1 uncultured Acetobacteroides sp. | reverse complement strand
GTAGTACTATGGATGCTGTCTACAGGCGGTTTCCCGAGTGGGGTGGGCGTGGGGGTAAAGCGGGCTGGAGGTATGACTGGGGGGTGGTTTTGGGCAAAAAAGTTCGCCGGTAGCCTTCCCGACACCTTCCGGTAGGGTAAAAAGTTCGCCGGTAGCCTTCCCGACACCTTCCGGCAGGGTAAAAAGTTTACTGGTAAGCTTGCAGGCACCTGTCTGGAAGGGAAAAAGTTCGCTGGTAAGCTTGCAGGCACCTGTCGGGAAGAAAAAAAGTTCGCTGGTAAGCTTGCAGGTACCTGTCGGGAAGAAAAAAAGTTTACTGACAAGCTTGCAGGTACTTCTGGTGGGGGTGCCGCGGGTTCAACCCGTAATATTACCCGTAAAAAATTTACGGTAAAAAGTTTTGAATTGTAAAAAAACGTATATTTAGGGCATGTTTTTATAAAATATACTACTATGGAATCAGCCAGCTTAGCTTCTACCCCTTCGTTCGACCTGACCAATGTCGAATTCTACAACTTCGTAACCGAGCAAACGTCTCGTATTTTTGGTTTAGGTACGCTTCTAACCGATGCCGACTTAAAGATCCTGCTCAGCGAATGCAGCGGGCAATCCGACATGCTGCAAACCACCCAAAATCGGGTGATGAAGTCGCTGAAGTCGATACAGCTACCTATACTCGACCATGGGCGCGACGTATGCTATGCCGCCGTTAAGTCCGAGATTCGCAATGCCCGCTACTCGGTAAACCCCGACGAGAAGCAGGCGGCTCTGGGGCTAACCGTTCTTATCGATAGCTACGGCGATGTTTCGTCGCTGCACTACAAGGTGGAGAGCACCACCCTCGACAAGTTTTTGGAGGATATCGCCGGCCCTACCTACAAGCCGCTGGCCGACAAGCTAACCCTTCAGCCCAAGCTCGTGCGGCTAAGGGACAGCAACGATGCCTTTAAGACCCTTTTTAGCTCGCGCCAGAACGATATGATAGGCGCCGATGAGCTCAAGGCTATTGAGCAGCGTAAGGTGTTGAACAAAACCTACCAGATGCTGTGCGACTTCGTGCTGCTTAAGGCGCAGATTTCGCCCAGCGAGCAGTACAGCAAGTCGCTGCATATCATCAACTCCATTCGCCAGGAGTACACCAATATGGTGGCCACCAAGGTGGGCGTAAAAAAGGCCAACCAGCCGGATAATACGAAGAAGGGAACCCCTGAATCCTTCAATTACGAGGGGATGTAGGCCGGCCACGCTGCCGTAATTGTACAGGGTGCTCTTTCGGGTACCCTTTTTTTATACTACTACCCTAAAGGCGTCTCTTCTGTAAGGCGAAACGAGAGGGAGCTACCCGCAAGCTAATCCCCCATACAATACAAAGAGCCCACGGACATGCATTCCACGTTAAGCTATCTCATCATTATTTCGATAAAAGTAAAGAGGTTCTTTTGAACGTACTTTCTACCATCGGTCTACTAAGTTGTTAACAACGAGTAAGCTTATTCCGTAAACACCGTGGCGTAGCCACACCATTAATGCGAGAATTCTGTTTGAGCGAGCGTCGCTTGTACAACGTTTCCGACACACCAATAGCCTATAGCCAGTAGCAACTCTATTAAGAGTGAAATCTTGCGCAGCGACCGAGCGAGTTAATTCTCGCAAAGGTTTTTTGGTTCTTTTTGGGCTTCCAAAAAGAACCGACATATAGACAACGTACTAACCCTCGATTGTTAAAACAAGTACCAAGACAAAATTAAATAGCTACTTGCAAAAGAAATCAAAGAAGAGGATCAGCATCCCCCAAACAACAAGAGAGCCCACGGATATACATTCCACGTTAAGCTATCTCATCATTATTTCGATAAAAGTAAAGAGGTTCTTTTGAACGTACTTTCTACCATCGGTCTACTAAGTTGTTAACAACGAGTAAGCTTATTCCGTAAACACCGTGGCGTAGCCACACCATTAATGCGAGAATTCTGTTTGAGCGAGCGTCGCTTGTACAACGTTTCCGACACACCAATAGCCTATAGCCAGTAGCAACTCTATTAAGAGTGAAATCTTGCGCAGCGACCGAGCGAGTTAATTCTCGCAAAGGTTTTTTGGTTCTTTTTGGGCTTCCAAAAAGAACCGACATATAGACAACGTACTAACCCTCGATTGTTAAAACAAGTACCAAGACAAAATTAAATAGCTACTTACAAAAGAAATCAAAGAAGTGGATCAGCATCCCCATACACAAAAAGAGCCCACGGGTATCCGTGGGCTCTCATAATTTTACCAGAGTGTGGTAGGTGAGTTGGGTTCTATTCCCTACTCACTACTCCCTACTCCTTCACGGCTAAACCGTCGGCGTCGATAATTTTCACCTCGTAGCCAAGGCTCTTGATGTTTTCCATCACCTTATCCTTATCGCCAACCACCACCCAGGTAAGCTGTCCTGGCTTGATGATGGTTTTGGCAGCCTGATGGATATCGGCCAGCTTGGCCCCCTTAAGGTTTTTGGCGTAGTCCTGAGGGTAGGAATCCTTCAGGTTGTTGGCCACCATCTTGCTGATGGTTCCTAAAACGGCATCGCCTGTTTCGTAGGTTCCTGGGATCTGAAGCAGCTTGTTGTTTTGGTTGTTGGTAAACTCCTCGGTGGTGGCAGGGGTGCTACCAACAAAGCCGGTTAGCTCCTTTTCAATTTCCTGGATGGCTTCCTTCGTTTTATCGGATTGAACCGATGTGCTTACCACGAAAGGCTGCTGGGCGGCAGTTTCCACCACGCGCGATCCGGCGCCGTAGCTCCAATGCTTATCCTCGCGGATGTTCATGTTGATGCGTGCGGTAAACTCGCCGCCAATGATGCTGTTGGCCAGCTCTGCAGCGGCCTCGTTCATCTTGTTGGCTTCGGGGGTAAGGTTGGCCGCCATTACCAGCGACTGCTCGGCCTGCGGACGGTTAATGAAGTAGATGGTTGGCTTAGCAGGAAGCGCCACGGTGGCGATTTGCTTTTTAGGGGTGATCCCCTTCTTCCAATCCTTAAACGTGGCTTCGAGCTTAGGCTTCAGCTCGTTCATGGTGATGTCGCCCACTACCACTAGGGTGGCGTTATTTGGGGTGATCCACTCCTGCTGGAATTTCACCAGGTCGTCGCGGGTGATGGTGCTTACGGTGTTCTCGTATCCGCTACCCGTTAGCGGGTTGCTGTAGGCGTGTCCGGCACCGTAAAGGGCTTGTGGTAGTACGCGCATGGCAGCACTATTGGGGCGAGCCTTCTCCTGCTTAATGTTTACCAGCTGATCCTTACGTAGGCGGTCGAGCTCCTGCTGTGGGAAGGTGGGGTTCAGTACCACGTCGGCAAAGATGCCAAGCGACTTGTCGATGTTGGCCTTTAGCGTGTTTAGGACGATGTACGAGCGGTCGAGGCTCGATCCGGCACCAAGCGAGCTGCCCAGCATCTCCATCTCCTCGCTAATTTGTAGCGACGTACGGGTTTTGGTTCCCTCGTCAATCATGCTGCCAAATAGCTTGGCGGTGCCTGGTTTGGCAAGTATGTCGGCAGCGAATCCGGCGTTAAACTGTAGCTCCATGTTTAGGGCAGGTATGGCGTGACGCTCGGCAAGTATCACGGTCATCCCGTTGCTAAGGGTAGCCTTTTGGAAGCTAGGGAAGGTTGGGGTTGGCGGGGTGCCCAGCTCAGGTAGCTTGGAGCGATCGGCATCGGCCGTGGTTGGTTTGGCATCGGTAAAGGGCACTACCTCTAGGATGTATAGGCCATCGGTAAGCCACTGGTTGGCCGACTTCTGGATTTCCGCTGGGGTAGCGTTCATTTGCTGCTGTATCACGGTTTTGTAGAAGTCGGGATCGCCATGGAAGGTTTGGTAGGTAGCCAGAATATCCGACTTGCCACCAAAACCGCCTACGCGCTCGAAGCCCTGTACCATTTGAGAGTACAGCTTGGCCTTAACCTTTTCAAGCTCCTGCTGGGTTGGCCCTTCCTTAAGGAACTTGGCCATCTCCTCGTTAATAACCGATTCGATTTTCGACAGCTCAACACCTGGTTTAGCGGTAGCCATGATAATAAACTGGCCGGCAATTTCGTTGGTGCTGGCAAATGCGCTTACGTTCGAGGCAATCTGATCGGTGTACACCAACCTCTTGTACAGGCGCGAAGTTTTACCTCCGGCAAGTACGCTCGATGCGATATCGAGCATGTTGGCATCCCAGCTGCCATCTTCGGGTATGTTCCATACCATGTGCAGGCGGGCCTGTGGCACGCGATCTTGCATTACCTGGCGTTGGATACCGGTACGCTTGGCTGGCCAAGTGGTGTACTTGGTTACCGGAGGGCCTGCGGGCAAGCCACCGAAGTACGTCTTCACCTTTTCGAGCGCCTCGTTGGTGTTGATGTCTCCAGCAATAACCAGCGTGGCGTTGTTAGGACCGTAGTAGGTTTTAAACCACTCCTTCACGTCGTCGAGGCTAGCGGCATTCAAATCGTCCATCGAGCCAATCACCGACCACGAGTAGGGGTGACCCGCTGGGTAGGTTGCCTTACCAATGGCGTCCCACACGCGTCCGTAAGGCGCGTTCTCGCCCTGACGCTTCTCGTTCTGAACCACTCCGCGCTGCTCGTCGAGAATCTTCTGCTCAATGGCGTTCACCATGTAGCCCATACGGTCGCTCTCTAACCAAAGAACTTGGTCTAGCGCCGAGGTAGGAACCGTCTCGAAGTAGTTAGTACGGTCGTTGCTGGTGGTACCATTCATGTCGGTTGCGCCAATCTTATCAACCGCCTTAAAGTAGTCGGTTTTGTGGTGCTCGCTACCGTTAAACATGAGGTGTTCAAAAAGGTGGGCAAATCCAGTCTTCCCGGCCTTTTCGTTTTTCGATCCTACGTGGTACCAAATGTTGGCAGCCACCACGGGGGCTTTGTGGTCTTCGTGGATGAGTACCGTAAGACCATTGTCGAGTACGAACTTCTTGTAAGGGATATTGATGTCCTTTACGTCGAATTTTGGGGATTGCGCAAACACGCTGGAGGACCCAACTAGCAGGCATAACCCGATGATAAGCTTCTTTTTCATACTTTAAGTATATGTTATGTTAACAAATCGAAAGGTATAAAAATTATCGAATCCTGATTCTTGCCTGCTATTATCTTTGGATAGGAGGTGTAAAATAGGGGCTGCTTAAAGATTAAGCAGCCCTGTAGTAGCTATAAGGTTACCTCTCGAAGGGTGCTATTGCGAGTAGCACCATAATCGGGCAGGCAAAGTCGAGATGTTTTACGGCAGTAGCGAATGGCACCGAAGGCCATATTGCCAAACAAAAGCTAAAGATGTCTCTGCTCGTTTAGCGAGACTTCTGCTTCCGTCTAGCTTCTCTTCCCAACGCAGAGGCCGCTCACCGGTAATGGCCATTCTCAGGGCTTGAACGCGGTGGGTGATCAATTCTTTAACTTCTTTAACTTCTTTAACTTCTGTAATTCTTTGACTTCTCTAACTTCTCGTACAGCTATCCCTTTCCAAACAAGCTTTTAAACAGCTCCTCCACCTTGCCTACAAACTCCACCTTAATACCGTTGGGAATGTTAAGCCCCTTCTGGCCGTACTTCGATACGTAGATTTTCTTAAATCCAAGGCGTTGAGCTTCTGCAATGCGCTGGTCTAGTCGGGTGATGGGGCGTATTTCGCCCGATAGTCCAACCTCGGCAGCAAAGCATACTTCGGTGGATATGGCAATGTCGAGGTTCGACGAAAGTACGGCGCTAATTACCGCAAGGTCGATACACGGATCGGCCAGCTTAATGCCTCCCGCAATGTTTAGGAAGACATCCTTTGCGCCCAGCTTAAAACCTACGCGCTTTTCCAAAACGGCCAGCAGCATGTTCAACCGGCGAATGTCGAATCCGGTGGTCGACCGTTGAGGCATACCGTAGGCGGCCGTGCTAACTAGCGACTGCACCTCTATCATAAACGGGCGGTTACCGTCAATGGCCGCGGTAATGGCAATGCCGCTCAGATTGCTGTCGTGCTGGGTTATCAGCATTTCCGACGGGTTGTCCACCTCGCGGAGGCCATGCCCGGTCATTTCGAATATGCCCATCTCGGCGGTGGAGCCAAAACGGTTCTTTGCCGAGCGTAGCAGGCGGTAAACATGGTTCGAGTCGCCCTCGAACTGCAGCACCACATCCACAATATGCTCTAGCACCTTTGGCCCGGCAATGGTGCCATCCTTGGTAATATGGCCAATAATAAATATCGGTGTCGACGACTCCTTGGCGTAGCGCAGCAGCATAGCCGTGGTTTCGCGAATCTGGCTCACGCTTCCCGGCGACGAGTCGATGCGCTCGGTGAGCAGCGTTTGTATGGAGTCGATTACCACTATGTCGGGTGCCGTATGCTTTGCCTGGTTAATGATATTTTCCACCAGCGTCTCGCAGTAAATCAGGCAGTCGGAGTTGTTGCCACCCAGCCTTTCGGCACGCAGCTTTATCTGCTGGGCACTCTCCTCTCCCGATACGTAGAGCGTCTTTAGCCCGTGGGTGCGCAGGGCTATCTGTAGGCTTAAGGTCGACTTGCCGATGCCCGGTTCTCCACCAATAAGGATAAGCGAACCAGGAACAACACCACCTCCAAGTATGCGGTTTAGCTCGCCGGAGTTAAGGATGATACGGGGCGTTTTCTCGAGGTCTATTTCGTCGATTCGTAGCGGCTTGCTGGTTTCGAGACCAAAGGAAGTAGGAGCAGCGCTCGATTTGGTAACCAGCTCCTCTAAAAAGGTGTTCCACTCGCCACACGACGAGCATTTGCCCAACCACTTGGGTGATTCGAAGCCGCAACTTTGACAGAAGTAGGCCTTTTTTACTTTAGCCATGGATGTTTTTTTCTATAAGATTGCTAGATCCGATTCGTCTTCAATTTCTACTTGAAACTTAACTTTTGCCTTAAGAGCCTTGAATACTTTGGTTATGGTATCTATGGTTGCGCTGCTTGCACCGTTTTCTAGCTTCGAAATTTGAGCTTTCTGCACCCCAATAAGCTTACCTAGCTGCTCCTGCGTTAGGTTTCTTTCTTTTCTTATTCGTTTTAACCTCTCTCCAAGCATTTCCATGCTCAGCTCAAATTCGTACTGCTCACGTTCGGAGGTGCCTTGCTGGCCGATATACTTGTCTTCTAGCTCTTCTAGTGTTTTATACTTCTTGGCTTCCATAATTTCAAGGGTTTTGGCTGCTATGTTTCAATTCAAAGTATTCTCGTTTAATCTGCTCCGCTTTTTTGACCTCGTTTTTTGGGGTTTTATTACTCTTCTTTGCTATCCCATGAGTGCTGACAATGAGTGTTACCTGTGAATCTGTTGTATCCCAAAAGGCAAATAGCCGGTAAAACTTTCCCCCCTCATCTATACGGAATTCATAAATTCCATCGCTAGCACTCATTTTAGAAAACCATTGGCCAATTATTCGTTCTTTAGTTTTTCTAATTGCTTGAAACAGCTTCCTACGAGCTTTATCCTCCATGTGGTGAATAAAATCCTCAGCCTGAATGAGAAATATTACGTCTATTGGTTTTTCCATAAGATTAAACGATACTCACAACGGATAAGTTTCCAAATATAGATACTTATCCGTTGGGTAAAAAATTCTTATGTGTTTATATGGGAATATAAAGGATACTTACCCTTTTATTCGGTCAATGAGCTGTTCGGTGGTTCCCTCTTTAACGTCAAGGGTGATTACCTTTCCGCCTTTTGCCGAAACCACATCGTAGCCAACAATATCCTTAGGCAGCTTGTCGGCACCTTTAACCAGTACGTCGGGTTTTATAAGGTTAATGAGGTTGTAGGGAGAGTCTTCGTCTAGGATTATAACCGCATCGACATACGATAGCGAGGCTACAATCAGCGCACGAGCATCTTGATGTTGAATGGGGCGACCTTCACCTTTCAGGCGTTGGACAGAGGCGTCGGAGTGTAGTCCAATAACCATAACATCGCCAAGACTGGCGGCTTGTGTTAGGTACTCTACATGTCCTCTATGAATGATATCGAAGCAGCCGTTAGTGAAGACGACCTTTTTTTCAAGAAGGTTCCACATGGCAATTAGGCGGCTCAGCTCATGCTGGGTTACTACCTTTTTACTAACGTTATTGAACTTGTTCATGTTTGGGGGCTATTACTGGGTTGTTTCGTTTCTTAAAGAAAATGTAAGATAGTGAAATTACTCCAATAATAATAGTGCTAATAGCCTGCGATTCGTGCGAAATAGTTGCGTAAAGTAGCCCCTCCTCGCGCGTTATGCCGTACATGGTAAGTCCCATGGCTACGATAATGTGAAAGGCGCCAAATCCACCTTGAACGGGAACCGCCATTCCAATGCTGCTAATGGCTAGTATGAATAGTGCATCGACCACTCCAAGCGAGCTGGTGGCGGGTAGTGTGTAGAAAACCACCCAGGTCATGCCAAGGTACGATCCCCAAAGAAGGATGGTGAAAAGTAGAAATTCGAGGCGACGCTCCATGGTAAAGCCTGTTTTCAGGCCACGAATAACGCCTTTAACTAACTTCATCACCTTTCTAAAAATGGCATACCTATTTAGCTGATGTCGGTATAGGTAAGCGGCAATAAAAATGGCAATTAAGGGCAGCATTACGATGAACAGCGCGAAGTAGCTGCCTCCAAAACCCGAAATCTTGTTGGTAAGTGGAAGTACCGTATTATCGTAAATGAACCTACCAAACAAATCAACCTTTAGGAAGAAAACTGCGGTAAGCAGCATTAGGAGGCATACGATATCAAAGGTGCGCTCCACAATTACGGTACCAACAAGCGATTCGAAGGGAACCTTTTCGGTTTTACGGAGAATGCCACAGCGCGAAACTTCACCTGCCCGTGGAAAGGCGAAGTTGGCAAGGTAGCCAATTGTAATTGCGTGAAACGAGTTCATTACCGATGGCTTGTAGCCAAGTGGTTCGATAAGTAGCCTCCAGCGTAGCGCTCGAACTAGCATCGCAAACACACCTAGTGAAAGTGAGATTAATAGCCATGCGTAGTTGGCCCTACGTAAACCCTCCAGTAGAAAGTCAAACTTCACCTCTTTAAAGGCGTAGTACATGAGCACAACACCTAAACCGAAAAATAGGATGAAGTTTAGACCTTTAAGCAGGGTACCTTTATTCAAAGTTCGAGGGGTTAGATAACGCGGTTAGTATCGGTATCGGGGAATACAATCCAAGGCTTAAAGGTTTTTGCCTCCTCAAATTCGAGGGTGGCATACGAAATGATTATAAGGATATCGCCAATTTCGGCTTTACGAGCAGCTGCACCGTTTAGGCAAATAGCGCCGCTACCCTTTTCGCCCTTAATGACGTAGGTTTCTAGTCGCTCACCGTTGTTCACGTTTACGATTTGAACTTTTTCGTTTTCAATAATGTTGGATGCTAGCAGTAGCTCTTCATCAATAGTGATGCTACCAACATAGTTGAGGTTCGCTTCTGTAACCTTTACACGGTGAATTTTCGATTTTACAACCTCAATTAACATGGCTTTTTACTTTAATCTGATATTATCGATTAGGCGTATTGCACCTACTTTAACGGCTATACAGCCAAAAATGTTATTAGACTCCTCCCACGATGCAAGGCTCTGCAGCGAGTCGGCATCTACTATTTCGAAGTATTCCACTTTTAGCTCGCTATCAGCATTAACTTGAGCGGTTACTTTTTCTTTAACTTCTTCAATAGAAGCAGAGGTTCCTCGCTCCTTGGCATCACATAATGCCTTGTAGATGTTTGGTGCACTCTTACGTTGCTGCTCATTTAGCAGCATGTTTCTCGAGCTCAGCGCAAGTCCATCAGTATCGCGAACTATTGGACAACGAACAATTTCGATTTTAAAATCCAGCTGTTTTACCATCGAGTTGATGATGGCTACCTGTTGGAAGTCTTTTTCGCCAAAATATGCCTTGTCGGGCTTTACCATGTCAAATAACTTGCTAACTACCTGTGCCACTCCATTAAAGTGACCAGGTCGTTCTGCACCCTCCATTACCTGTTCTAGTATGCCAAATTCGAAAACTCGAGTATCAGTTTCGGGATATATCTCCTCTGCCGTGGGCATAAAAACAAGGTTAACTCCGCGCTCTTCGAGTAGAGCTAAATCCTTTTCAGGCATGCGCGGGTAGTTTTTCAGGTCGTTCTTATCGTTAAATTGAGTTGGGTTAACAAAGATGCTGCATACGGTGAAGCAACCTTCTGTTAAACATTTGTTCACTAGCGATATATGACCAATATGCAGCGCTCCCATGGTTGGAATAAAACCAATAACTTGGTTATCCATCCGCTGTTTTGCCACCTCTTTGCTGAGTTCTGCTACTGTATAAACAACCTTCATCAGGGAAAAATTTCGGCAAATATACCAATATCCAAACAATACATTCCTAAACAGCACCTTCTTTTTCAGCTAAAGCAGGTTAAGCAACTTTTGCACCCCCGTTATAAGCTCAAGAAAAATAGCTATCTTTGCACCCAACTTTCTCCATGATAGATCTGAAAAAAGATGAAAAGCAGTAGGGTACTTTTTGTGAGTACGGAAATTACTCCCTATTTACCAGAAAACGATATTTCCATAACATGTCGTTATCTACCCCAAGGGGTGCAAGAACAAGGAAAAGAGATTCGGACATTCATGCCGAGGTTTGGCTCTATTAACGAGCGCCGGAACCAGCTGCACGAAGTTATTCGATTATCGGGTATGAACCTTATAATTAATGACACCGACCATCCTCTTATCATAAAGGTAGCATCCATTCCTGCAGCGCGTATGCAGGTTTACTTCATCGACAACGAAGATTACTTCCATCGTAAGCAAATGCTGATCGATGATGAGGGTAAGTTCTTCGAAGATAACGATGAACGAGCCATTTTCTACGCTCGTGGTGTGCTCGAAACCGTGCGAAAGCTCCGCTGGTCGCCCGATATCATTCATTGCCATGGCTGGTTTACTGGTCTAGTTCCTCTTTACGTTAAGAAGCTCTTTAAGGAAGACCCTCTTTTTGCGAATACAAAGGTGGTGTTTACCGTTTATGACGATGAGTTTCCAACTCCACTAGATCCTAGCTTTAAGAAAAAAGTCACTATTGAAGGGATAAAAAGTAAGGATGTTGAGCAATTAACTGATCCGACTTACGTTAATCTTATAAAGTTTGCCTACAAGTATTCCGATGGGATGATTATAGGAAGCAAAACTATTAATAGCGAAGTTGCCGAATTTTTGAAAACTTGCGATAAGCCAGTGCTTGAATATCAGGGAATGGAGAATTATGTTGAAGCATATACCGATTTTTATGATCAAATTTTTGACCAAGCATAGTAGAGTGTTGTTTTTGGGTGCCTTTGCATCGTTGGCTGTTTCTTTCAATGCTTGTACCGATATCGACAATACACTTGGTGACGACTTTATTGATCCAAGTATGAAGGGGTCTGTATTAATCGACTCTTCGTTTGTGATTGATTCTTATACTGTATCAACAGATCGGTTTCCTACCTCTTTAACTGGAAGATATTACCTTGGAACGTATAACGATCCAGTTTTTGGACAGGTGCAATCTAGCCTTGTTTCGCTATTGACACCGGTGAGAATTGATCTGTATGCAGATACTGTTCATAAAGTAAAAAATATTGAAAGCATAGAGTTGACGCTAAAATTAAAGGGTGGTGTTGGTGATTCTCTTGCAAAACAGAAACTCAGCGTTTTCCAGTTGAAGGATACTTTAAAACTCTCTTCTGTTTTTTATTCAGATTATAAAATCGAGAGTAATAAGGGTGTGCAAATTAGTGAAAGCGAAGTAGAGTACAATAGGCAATCTAACAATGTTGTAACCATTAAATTGAATACTTCATTTGCAGAAAGCATGATAAAGTGGCAGACTATAAAGAAATTCTATGACTCTACCAAGGTAAATCCTAAGGTAACTATGCTAAAATTGTTCGTTGATGCTTTTAAAGGGGTGTATGTAAAAAATACTGGAGCATTAGCTGGGGTCGGAGGATTGAACGCTATTGACTTTGCGGATACCTCGACCCGTGTACTTATTCGTTATAAGGTGCTGCGTAAGTCAGAAATGGATAAGGTGGGAGCAATCCCCGATTCAACGGTTCGCTTAAAAATAAATTTGGGTAGTCGTGATAATAACAATAATGTTGGTCATGTTTTCAATGTAGTTGATCATGAATACAACGGAACCAGTCCATATAAACCCGTTAGCATCAATCCTGATTTCTCGAATACCGCAAACCCTCCTACTTCGCAAGATTTGGTTTACATACAAGGATTTGGAGGTTTGAGAACAATGGTTAAATTTAGTAATCCTGCATCACTCGCTAAATTTGAGAATAAGGGTTACAAAATTCATAGAGCAGAGTTGGTTGTTGAGCCGTATTTCCCCAATGGAGAGCTTAACTATAAGAAAATGCCATCGGCTATATCCGCATACTATCCTAGTGCAACTAAAAAGGATACAATGGTGGTTGTGCCCGATATGTCAATATTTAAAGGAATTTCGACGAATGCTTTCTACAATCGTAGCCGCAGGTTGTACTCGTTAAACATTACAACATATTTTAAAGATGTAATGCGCGATCCTTCGAAACCTAAATTTGTATATCTGTACGCTGGTGTTCCTGCCACAGTATATAATTCACAAAATGGGGGGTATAATCCTTTTGAGTTAGCAGGAGAGTTTCTTTCTTCACCAACACAGGTTATACTAGGGAAGCCGGGGAAACCAAATCATGTAAAGCTTATTATTACATACAGCAAATAAAAAAAGAGGGCATTGCCCTCTTTTTTTATGCTCTTTAATTTTAGCTATCGCTTTTCGTACTGTCCCGAGTAGTACTTTTCGTACTCGCCCGATACGATGTTGTCGAGCCATTCCATATTTGCCAAGTACCATTCCACCGTTTTTTCAATTCCTTCTTCGAACTGGAGTGATGGAATCCATCCTAACTCTTCCTTTATCTTGGTAGCATCAATAGCATAGCGAAGATCGTGTCCTGCTCTGTCCTTCACGTAGGTGATGAGCGATTCGGCAGTGCCCTCTGGTTTTCCAGTTTTAGCATCCATTACCTTGCAGAGAATCTTTATTAGATCGATGTTTTTCCACTCGTTATGACCACCAATGTTATAGGTCTCTCCATTTTTCCCATTGTGAAAAACCATGTCGATAGCTCTAGCATGATCAACAACGTATAGCCAGTCGCGTACGTTTTCACCTTTACCGTAAACGGGTATTGGCTTTCCATTTTTAATATTGTTGATAACTAGGGGAATCAATTTCTCTGGGAATTGGTTGGGTCCGTAGTTGTTCGAGCAATTCGAAATAACTACAGGAAGGCCGAAGGTGTGGTGGTAGGCCATTACCAAATGGTCGGAGCTGGCTTTTGAAGCCGAGTATGGGCTACGTGGGTCGTATGAGGTGTTTTCGTAAAAGAAGCCTGTTTCACCAAGTGATCCGTACACCTCGTCGGTAGAAACGTGGTAGAATAGCTTATTATCAAAGTTGCCAGCCCACTTACTTTTGGCCACATTAAGCAGGGTAACGGTTCCTACAATGTTAGTTTGTATAAAGTCCATTGGGTTGGTGATCGACCTGTCTACATGCGATTCGGCTGCAAGATGAATAACTGCATCTACATCTTCCTCGTTAAAAAGTTTTTCAACATGTTCTGCATCGCAGAT
The DNA here is from genome assembly GCA_964292015.1 of uncultured Acetobacteroides sp. Taxonomy (GTDB): domain Bacteria; phylum Bacteroidota; class Bacteroidia; order Bacteroidales; family ZOR0009; genus Acetobacteroides. Next base: position 18,539 of record CAXYUU010000004.1, on the reverse strand, counting down.
GTCTCCTTTTATAAACTTGTAGTTTGGCGCATTCTCAATATCTGTAAGATTTTCGAGGTTACCTGCATAGGTAAGCTTGTCGAAGTTTATAATGCGATAGTTTGGATACTTGTTTACCAGTAACCTCACCACGTGAGAGCCGATAAAACCTGCGCCTCCGGTAACTACTATTGTTCGCATAGCTTTCGTGTTTTAGTGATGATGGGGAGCGTAACCCCATCACAGTTATAAATTGGTCCTGTTGGGCTATTTTGACGTCTGTTTTTCTCTTTTCTCCTTCAATTTGAGTTCCCATTTCCATGCTGAAAGCAGGGTGTTTTCTACCGTCTCTGCTGCTTTCCATCCGAGTTCGGTATTGGCGAAGGTAGTGTCGGCCCACACTTGTTCGATATCACCATTTCTACGGCCAACAATTTTGAAGTTTACCTTCGTGCCGCTCACTTTTTGGAAGATGTTAAGGATTTCGAGTACAGACAATCCCTTTCCGGTGCCGATGTTGAAGTATTCGTAGCTTGTTTTGCTTTCCTTCTTCAACATACGATTTACTGCTATCACATGAGCTTTAGCAAGGTCTACCACATTTATGTAGTCGCGGATGCATGAACCATCAGGGGTGTTGTAATCGTCGCCAAATACCGAAAGTTGCTCGCGCATGCCAATGGCTGTTTGTGTGATGAAGGGTATGAGGTTGGCTGGTACGCCAATGGGAAGTTCGCCAATAAGCGTTGTCGGATGAGCTCCAATAGGGTTAAAGTAGCGAAGGGCGATAGCTTGTAGCCAAGGTTCTGCCTTTGTTGTGTCAACAAGTATTTCCTCGCAGATTTGCTTGGTATTACCGTATGGCGATTCGGCTTTCTTTATAGGGGCATTTTCGGTAACAGGTAGCTCGTCGGGTTGCCCGTAAACAGTGCATGACGATGAGAATACTATATTATTGCAGCAATACTCCTTCATTAGCTCAAGAAGATTTAGCAGCGAGTCGATGTTGTTGCGGTAGTAGAGTAGTGGTTTTTGAACCGATTCGCCTACCGCCTTGCTAGCGGCAAAGTGAATGATGGCATCAATAGGGCCATGCTTTACAAAAATAGCCTTCATTGCGGCCTTATCGGTACAGTCGACCTGTTCGAAGGCTGGTTTTTTACCGGTGATCTGCGCTATGGCATCTACTACGTTTGCTTCGGAGTTCGAGAGGTTGTCAACAATTACCACATCGTAGCCCGAGTTTTGAAGCTCAACGGTTGTGTGCGAACCTATAAATCCGGTTCCTCCTGTTACTAAAATCTTCTTACCCATTAGTATATATATTGAGTTGGCTAAAGTACAAAAAAGAGTAAAACGAATGGATGAAAAAATATTCAAAAAAAGAACGCTCAATGCTTGCAGGTATGGAAAAAAGCGCTACATTTGCACACGCAATCAGGAACGGTTCGTAGCTCAGTTGGTAGAGCACGTGACTCTTAATCATGGGGTCGTGAGTTCGATCCTCACCGAACCGACAAAAGGGAATCCATTGGATTCCCTTTTTTCTTTTAGACTATTCCGTATAAGTACGCATATAAAAAATTGAGGCTACCATCATCTAAGATCGTAGCCTCTCTAAGTTTCATCAATTTCTCTCAAATCCGTCATAAACTCAATTTAAGGGTTAACCAAAACTTGCCTTCTGCTTCTATTTACTGATAATTATAACCTTAACCATTTGCTAAAATTTACACCTATCGCAGCTGACAAATCCGGCGTACTAGTTTTGTTGATTCTTTCTACCAGCAGCATTGTACCTCTTTTGATAATTGCCTCCGAGAGTTAGCGTGTTGTCATTACTGTCATAATCTTGGCATTTTGCCTTTTCTCGATTAAGGGTTTAAACCTTGAATGAAACCACGATTTGCTTTTTCTCTCAGATGAGTGCTACAAGCGCCCGTATAAAAATCAGACTTGCTTTAATTCTAAAATCGGCAGAGGTTGTATCCTCTGTAGCATCCTCTTTTTAAATGTTTCTTCCTACAAAAGTTAAGATCCAAGTCTAAACTCTTAACTGTTTCAACCTTTAGTCAGATCTAAAACTCACACACCACATCGGTGTTTTCTAATCATTTGCCCCTTAGTTTCGGGTTCTTTTACGGCTGGGGGCTAATCTTTGTTGCATTTATTTGGCTGATGCTGTTTATTTAACAGCTAAATCTTTCGGCATAAAAAAAGCCTACTCCAATAGGGGTAGGCTTTAGTCTGTTACGAAATGCTTAAGCTAGGCGATCTCCCAGTCAAAACCATCTTTTCTATCTTTTACAATTACGCCGAGGTTGTTGAGCTCGATGCGAATTTTATCGGATGTGGCGAAATCTTTATTTTGCTTGGCCTCAAGACGCATATTTAGCAGCATGTTGATTAGCTCAGAGGTTAGCTTGCCACTATCGTTGCCCGCAACGCTGTCGTCGCGAAGGCCGAGGATGTCGAACGTTACCGTGTTGAAGAGGGTGGTGAGGCGTTCTAGGTCTGTAGCATTCAGCTTTTCCTTGCCATCGTATGCCGAGTTGATGATGCGTACCCAGTCGAATAGCACCGATATGGCAATTGGGCTGTTGAGGTCGTCGTTAAGGGCGGTAAACACGCCATTTTCGAACTCGTCTACGTTAACGGTCGAAATGTCGGAGGGTTTGAGCTTGGTGAGCGTATTGGCCGCGGTAAGCAGGCGTTGGAGCCCCTTTTCGGCAGCTTGTAGTGCCTCGTTCGAAAAGTCGAGCGTGCTTCGGTAGTGTGCCTGAAGGATGAAGAAGCGGATGGTCATGGGGGTGTACACCTGCTCGAGGAGGCGGTGCGTGCCGGTGAAGAGTTCTTCGAGGTTGATAAAGTTGCCCAGACTCTTTCCCATCTTCTGTCCGTTGATGGTTACCATGTTGTTGTGCATCCAGTAGTGAACCGAATCGTGCCCAAGGGCGGCGGTGCTCTGGGCTATTTCGCACTCGTGGTGGGGGAACATCAGGTCCATTCCGCCGCCGTGAATGTCGAAGCGTTCGCCAAGATACTTGGTGCTCATGGCCGAGCATTCGAGGTGCCAGCCGGGAAAGCCGTCGCTCCAGGGCGATGGCCAGCGCATGATGTGCTCGGGTAGCGCCTTTTTCCAGAGTGCAAAATCGAAGGGGTTGCGCTTTTCGCTTTGGCCTTCGAGGGTGCGGGTGTTGGCCATTAGGTCGTCGAGTATGCGGCCCGAGAGCTTGCCGTACGAATATTTCTTATTGTAGGTTTCGACGTCGAAGTAGATGGAGCCGTCGCTTTCGTAGGCAAATCCGGCATCCTGAATCTTGCGAATCATCTCTATTTGCTCGATGATGTGCCCCGATGCGTGCGGTTCGATGCTTGGTGGTAGCACGTTGAGCGCCTCCATAGCCTTGTGGTAGCGGTTGGTGTAGTACTGCACGATTTCCATCGGCTCGAGCTGCTGGAGGCGAGCTTGCTTACCACACTTAACGTCGCCGCTATCGGCATCGTTTACCAGGTGGCCCACATCGGTGATGTTGCGCACGTAGCGTACCTTAAAACCTTGGTGGGTAAGGTAGCGGAATAGTATGTCGAAGGTGATGGCCGGACGGGCGTGACCCAAGTGTGGATCGCCGTAAACGGTAGGTCCGCAAACGTACAGGCCAACATGAGGTGGGTTTATCGGAGTAAAGTCTTCCTTCTTACGGGTAAGGGTGTTGTAAATCTGTAATTGTCCTTCCATCGCATCAAAATAAATAGTTCTAGGGCAAAGGTAATGATTTATGGCTGAAGTTGGGAGCTTGCAGCTAGCAAGACACACGACACCAGTATCACGACACAAGATGGGAGATATGAGACATGGGATGTTAGACATGCTCTTTTTCCTTCTCACATCTCAAATCACTCGTCTCACATCTCTCTAGTGGCAAATGGGACTACTTTTCGCTGCTGAGCTGCTGCAGGTAGGCCAGCGCCTCGTCGACTTTGTCGATGGGGATGCTTTGCATGGCGCCGCGGAGGGTGGCCTCGTCGCTGTTGCGGCAAAGCTTGGCCAGCGGATGGGTGGTGTCGAGCGTCTGCTTTTTGTTGGGCACCCACTCCAGCAGGTCGTTGGGCGAGCAGCGCAGCGTGAGGCATAGCTGCTCGATGAACTCGAACTTCATTGTTTTAGGATTCGACAGCATGAAGCGAATGGTGTGGTAGGCATACCCCTGCTCCTTGAGGTAGGCAATCGGATTTTTGTAGCCGCGCAGCAGGATGACACGCTCGAGGTTGTAGTAGATCATGACGCTGGGTATTGTTTCGATAAATTTAGCGAAAATATTGTCGTCGGGGGGAAAAGTGGCAGGGAAATTAGCACAATTCGTTACTAATATGACGAATTTCATCGTGGATATGAAGATAGCTGTTTAAAATATGTCGAAATTCACAATTAATCTATCGAAAAATATGCTAGAGTTGTCGAATTCTATTTGTGATCTGTCGAATTTTATAATTCAAGTGACGAAAATCAGCATAAATATGACGAATTGTGTGCGGTATATGATGTTTTTGTATACATATTATCATATTATATCGGGATCACACCTAGTAATACGATGGATTTAAGCTGAAACAGGCTGCGTTTTACGGGAACCATCCCCTCCGCAAGGTAAAATGAGCACATACCGAAGCAGGGTAAGTTGGGAGGTGCTATCTTGGTTAAAGTTTTTTGCATATCTCTGTTGTTAAACCGTTTTTTGTACCTTTGAGTAGTATTTTATTTCACTGGCACCATTCTGGTTACAGTCGAACGCTAAATCTATCTTATGAAAAAGATAAACAAGGAGAGCGCAACCAGCGCCAAGACCATTAAGAAGCAAAGCATCGAAAAGCATATCTACGAGATAATTTCTACCCAACCCGACAAAGCCTTTAGCTACAAGGTTATCGCCAAAAATCTGGGACTTAAGGACGATGGAGAAAAGCAGCTGGTGATTACCTGCCTAACCGACCTAACCCGTAGGGGTATGGTGGAAGAGGTGGAGCACGGCGTGTACAAGGTTGTTACCAAGGGCGGCTTTATTGAGGGTAAGGTTGATATGACCCAGTCTGGATCGGCCTTTATCATCTCGCCCGATAGGGACGAGGACGTATTTATTGGCCCGGGCAACATGAACCAGGCGCTGCATGGCGATAAGGTTCGCGTATTCATCTTTCCGTACAAGGGAAAGAAGCGCCCCGAGGGCGAAATTGTGGAGATACTCGAACCGGGCAAGCGCTTGTATGTGGGCACGGTGGCGATGTCGCCCAACTACATTTTTGTGATTCCCGATGGCAAGCAGATGCCATTCGACATATTTGTACCGATGCGCTATGCCGGTCAGGCGCAGGATGGTGATAAGGTTACCGTTCGGGTGATGGAGATGCCCAAAACGGGGAAGAACCCCATTGGCGAAATTGTGGAGGTGCTAGGACGCCCCGGCGATAACGAAACCGAGATGCACGCCATACTGGCGGATTACGGTTTGCCCTACCAGTTTCCCGACGAGGTGCTCCGCGCCGCCGAGCAAATCCCCGACGACATTAACCCCACCGAAATAGCCAAGCGCCGCGACATGCGCCAGGTAACCACCTTTACCATCGACCCGGCCGATGCCAAAGACTTTGACGATGCGCTCTCGTTCCAGCGGTTGCCCAACGGCAATATCGAGGTGGGCGTGCATATTGCCGACGTGTCGCACTACGTGAAGCCCGGTTCGATACTCGACACCGAGGCCATAGAGCGTGCTACATCGGTGTACCTGGTAGACCGTACCATACCGATGCTACCCGAGCGGTTGTCGAACAACCTCTGCTCGCTGCGCCCCAACGAGGATAAGCTTACCTACTCGGCCGTTTTTGAGATGGACGAGCACGCCACCGTACTTAACACATGGATTGGCCGTACGGTAACGCACTCCGACCGCCGATTCAGCTACGAGGAGGCTCAGCAGGTAATCGAAACCGGCGAAGGCGACTATAAAGATGAAATTTTAACCCTAGATACCCTTGCGAAAAAGCTGCGAGCCGAAAGGTTTAGGCAGGGCGCCATCGCCTTCGACAGGGCCGAGGCCAAGTTCGATTTAGACGAAAACGGCAAGCCGCTTAGCGTCTACTTTAAGGTGCAGAAGGATAGCAACCAGCTTATCGAGGAGTTTATGCTAATGGCCAACAAAAAGGTGGCCGAGCACATTGGCAAGCCCCGAGGCAAGAGCATCCCCAAAACATTTGTGAACCGTATTCACGATGTGCCCAACCCCGACAAGTACGACACCTTTCGTAAGTTTATCGTTAAGTTTGGCTACTACCTACAGGCCACCAACGCCAAGGGCATATCGAAGGAGCTCAACAAGCTGCTCACCGAGGTAAAGGGCAAAACCGAGGAGAACCTGATAGAAACGTTGGCCGTACGATCGATGGCTAAGGCAAAGTATACCACCGAAAATATTGGCCACTACGGGCTGCAGTTCGACTACTACACCCACTTTACCTCGCCCATCCGTCGCTACCCCGACGTGATGGTGCACCGCCTGCTCGACATGTACGACCACAAGGCCGAATCGCAGAGCAAGGAATACTACGAGGAGCTTTGCGTACAATCGTCCGAAATGGAGATAAAGGCGTCGGATGCCGAACGTGCCTCCATCAAGTACAAGATGGTGGAGTTTATGGTAGATAAGATTGGGATGGAGTTCGATGGTATCGTATCGGGCATTACCGAGTGGGGTATCTATGTCGAAATTAAGGAGAACAAGGTGGAGGGCATGGTTTCGACCCGCGACCTAACCGACGACTTCTACATCTTCGACGAAACCACCTACAGCTTGGTGGGTAAGGGTAACGGTCGCAAGTTTACCCTTGGCGACGAGGTACGCATCCGCGTGCTACGCGCCAACCTTGCCCGTAAGCAGCTCGACTACGAGCTCATCGGCAAGGGCGACGAGGTGTTTAACTTCGAACCTGCCGTACCACGTCCAGTAGGCGGCGGTGGACGTGGCGGTAATGGCGGAGGCGGATCCTCCTCGGGACGTGGCTCATCGGGCAAGGGTCGCCCGGGCGAAAGAAAATCGGGTGGAGGCGACAGACGCTCGTCGTCCAAGTCGAAAGGTGATAAGGGAAAATCGGATAAGAGAGGTAGGCGATAGCCTGCAATCATACGAAAGTAAAAAAGGTCATCCCATTTGGGGTGGCCTTTTTTACTTTCGTAGGGTATGTACGATGGAGGGTTACTTTTTTTCTACAACAGGGCCATCGGGTTTTGTAGCTAGCGGCTGTGGCTTAAGCGAGGTAGGATCTGTGGCAGTGAATGCCCCGTATCTATTCCAGATAATATCTCCAAAGTATACCCGAGTGGCGAGTAGAATGAGGAGTGTTGCCATGTATAGCCACCAGCATAGGTCGAAAAGGTGGTTGTGTAGAACTATCATTACAACAACCAGGGCAATAAAACGTGCGTTGACAACATCGGCAAGCAGGATGAATAGCACCTTGCCGTACTTCTGCCTTTTTCTTAGAATGTTAGGATTAAGAATGGGCATTACCCCATTTTGGTAGTTTCGTTTGTACACCTTAGCCGCAGTGATCATTTGGATAAGGAAGAGCATGTATCCTAAAATGGTAATAAGGATGGTTGAAAGCTCGTTTTCAGAAAGAAGCATGGAGGTGGTAGCGGCGGTAAACAGGATTGTAAGCGACGCTGCGACGAACGACATAACCTTGTGGTATTTTAGAATCATTAGCTTTGTTAACCTTAAGTAAGCAAAATAGGGGACTACATCTACGGGCTTAAAGTAGTAAATCATTTTTGAACAGCAGAAGGCTTTGGACAAAAAGTTTAGGTTACAAAAAGTGGTGCTAACGTCCACTATCGAAAAGGTATTGTAGCACGTTTGCCTGTTTTAGTTGTTTATTGTAAGTAATACCGTAATGTTTGTTTAAAATCATAATTCAATATCGATAATTTGCTGATAACTGTAATGATTTCTTCAAATAATATCTACATTTGCCTACTCTTTTGAGAGAAAAGAACAGTTAAACACCCAGGGTTATGAAAAATATTCTCATCGTTGGTGCTGGCGGACAGATTGGTTCTGAGCTGGTTCCCTATTTCAGAAACATCTACGGCAATGGAAACGTTGTAGCCACCGATATTAGCGAAAAATGTAAAGGTTCTCTTGGCGATGATGGCCCATTTGAGGTGCTTGATGCGCTTAACGGAGACGACTTTGCTAAGGTTGTGAAGAAGTACAAGATTGACTCCATATTTAACATGGTAGCGCTGCTATCGGCTACTGGTGAGAAGAATCCTCAGCTGGCCTGGAATATCAACATGGGTGCGCTAATGAACTCGTTGGAGATTGGACGCGAAAATGGCTGTGCGGTATTTACGCCTAGCTCTATTGGCGCTTTTGGCACTAGCACGCCTCACGATGGAACACCTCAGGATACCGTTATGCGTCCATCGACCATTTACGGGGTTTGCAAGGTAACCGGCGAGCTGCTATCCGACTACTACCATTCGCGTTTTGGCGTGGATACCCGTTCGGTACGTTTCCCAGGAATCATTTCGAACATGACGCTACCTGGCGGCGGAACCACCGACTACGCAGTGGAAATTTACTACGCAGCCATTAAGGATAAGACGTTTACCTGTCCAATTCCTAAGGATGTGAGCATGGATATGATGTATATGCCCGATGCTTTAGATGCCATGGTTCAGCTTATGGAGGCCGATCCTACCAAGTTGGTACACCGCAATAGCTTTAACATTTCGGCCATGCATTTTACTCCCGAGGTGATTTATGCCGCTATTAAGAAGCGTATTCCTGAGTTTACCATGACCTACGATGTTGATCCTATTAAGGAGGCAATCTCGCGTAGCTGGCCAAACTGGATGGACGACACCTGCGCTCGCGAGGAGTGGAATTGGAGCCCAAAATGGAATATCGAAAATATGACCGACGATATGCTTAAGGTTATCGCCCAGAAGTTTGCTTCGAAGGTGATTTAGTAAGCAGCAGTAAGATACGTTTAACCCTGTCATCAGTAAGGTGACAGGGTTTTTTGTGCCCTTTTTTGTCGATATGTTTTAACAGTACAAGGCTTAAAAAATTTACTTTGGCACATCTTAAGTGTAAAAAACTGCGCTATATTGCGGCAGATTTTTTTAATCATACTTATGAGGGGAATTTTTCAGGCTGTAGGATTGGTTGTTCTGTCGGTGTTGGGGTTAACGATGTGTACGAAGGAAGATCCGGTTCGTAAGTATAAAATAGAGCAGGAAACGCGGGAGTGGACTGCGTTTAAGCCGGGCAGCTTTTGGGTATACGGGCTAGAGGGATCCAACGAGTTGGACTCTACCTACGTTGTTTTGTATAACGAAACGGTAACGTCGGGGCTCGACGAAAGCGGAAATAAGAGTTTGGAGCAGCATTTAAATGTCAATTTTGCCAACGGTAACGGGGTTTTAAGCACGAAGGTGGAAAAAGTTCTTCCAAGGGGTAACTCCCTTAAGATATCGATGTTCGACAAGCGGGGAGCACAGCTATCGTCTGTAGATATGATCCTTGTATTTCCCCTGTCGTTTAATAGCCAAACCGTATCGCCCTACTTCAGCATCATTTCGGAAACCGATAAGGTTGCCCTTGATACGGAGGTGCTCAGCAATGTGGTGCATGTTAAGTGTTCGGTAAAAGGGGTTGGTGGCATTCTGAGCAATACCACCTACGAAAACGAGTACTGGATTGCGCGCAATAAGTGGATCGTCAAAATGGCCATTAGGAACTGCCAAACCGGACGCTTGGAGACATGGAGTCTTAAGCGGTACAAGGTCGTTCAGTAGGCGTAACAGCATCAAGGAGGTTTGGATAAGCCTCCTTTTTTATGGCTGGTGCCACCCTTTCGTTTCATATCTCCGGCGGAACATCCGAAATAACTCAAACTTTCGCTCTATATTTGCGGGATATTACGAAATCATCAGAAAAATGAGCGAAAGAAGAGTAAGGGTACGCTTTGCACCCAGCCCAACGGGCGCACTACATATGGGAGGCGTTCGTACCGCCCTTTTCAACTACCTATTTGCCCGCCAGCACGGTGGCGATTTTTTGCTTAGAATTGAGGATACCGACTCGAACCGTTTTGTACCCGGTGCCGAAGACTACATCATCGAAGCGTTAAAGTGGTGTGGCATTCAGATCGACGAGGGTGTTTCGGTTGGTGGCCCGCATGCCCCATACCGCCAAAGCGAGCGCAAAGACCTGTATAAAAAGTATTCGGACCAGCTTATTGCAAGCGGCAACGCCTACATCGCATTCGATACCGCCGAGGAGCTCGACAAGCTGCGTGGCGAGTACGAGGCCGCAGGCAAAACTTTTACCTACAACTACGAGATCCGCGAGCAGCTGTCGACCTCGCTGTCGCTCGCTGCCGATGAGGTTCAGCGCCGTATCGACGCTGGCGATCAGTATGTGGTTCGCTTCAGAATGCCCGTAAATGAGGAGGTGGTTATGCACGACCTTATTCGTGGCGAGGTGGTTGTGAACACATCGACACTCGACGACAAGGTGCTCTACAAATCGTCGGATCAGCTGCCAACGTACCACTTGGCCAACATTGTCGACGACTACCTAATGGATATTTCGCACGTCATCCGCGGCGAGGAGTGGCTACCATCGCTCCCCTTGCACGTGCTGCTTTACCGTTCGTTTAGCTGGGAGGATAAGATGCCGCAGTTTGCGCATCTACCCTTGCTCCTTAAGCCTAGCGGTAAGGGTAAGCTTAGCAAGCGCGATGGCGACAAGCTCGGCTTCCCGGTATTTCCCCTTCGTTGGGTTGATCCAAAAACAGGCGAAACGGCATCGGGATACCGCGAAGCGGGTTACCTGCCCGAGGCATTTGTTAACCTGCTAGCTCTACTGGGATGGAACCCCGGCACCAACCAGGAGTTCTTCTCCATCGAGGAGCTCATTCCGCTCTTCTCGCTCGACAGGGTGAGCAAGTCGGGTGCACGCTTCGATCCCGAGAAGGCTAAATGGTTCAACCAGCAGCATATCCAGCGCCTATCGGTTGAGGAGCTTACGCCCCTTATTAAGGTGGAGCTGGCCAAGCAAGGTGTCGAACCTGCTGATGAGCTTGTGGCTACCGTTACCGGACTGGTTAAGGATCGCTTAGGCTTTGTTCACGATATCTGGGAGCAGGCCTCCTACTTCTTTGTAGCGCCAACGGCCTACGATGCCAAGGTGGTGACCAAGTTCTGGAACGACGATATGGCTAAGGCTACTGCCGAAATAGCCGACCTAGTTGCCGGCATTGGCGACTTTACAACCGCCACCATCGAAACCGAAATAAAGGAGTACATCCATACCGGCGAGCTTAAAATGGGACAGGTAATGAACACCCTTCGCCTTCTTTTGGTGGGCAGCAGCAAGGGACCAGGCATTGCCGATATCATTGCCGCAATTGGTAAGGACGACGCCGTACTACGTCTTCGTAACGGACGTACCGCACTGATGAACGCCTAGGTACTACCGCATAAATAGCACGAAGCCCACCAGATTCCGATCTGGTGGGCTTTGTGCATTTGGCTGCTACGGCAAACCGGAGTTATGGCTACTCAGCATGCCTGTACGGTATCGCAGCGCACGGATATATCGCCAACGCCACCTCGCTCCGCGGTATAAGCCATGGGGGTTACGGGCGTAGGCCTTGTGATGCTAACATCGCCGGTAAGGCGCCAACCCGTGCTTGATACCCTCACCCGGTTGAGCGGGGACATGAAAAAGTTGGCCCACCCCCGTGCAAGCACCAAAAATGTATTTTTACTGCATGCACGGGGGTGGGCAAGCACTAAAAAAGTTTTTTTACTGCTTGCACGGGAGTGGGCATGCACCAAAAATATTTTTTTACTACTTGCACGGGGGTGGGTCAGCACGGGAAAAGTTTTTTTATCCCTTGCACGGGGGTGGGCCAGGTTTCCCTCATATTGTGCATCGTATTAGCTTACTTTACCAAGGTTAAATAAAATGAGGGGCATATCGGTCGCTGTGGAAGTCAGTTTTTTTTAACTTTGTCAAGTTTCGTACTGTATAAATTAATTTGAAGATAATGCAACCCGGAGGAAGACGTAAAATCAAAGACCTACTCCGCTCCAACGAAGTTGGCAGCGAAGTTACCGCTAAAGGTTGGGTACGCACTAAGCGTGGCAACAAGAACGTAGCGTTCATAGCACTAAACGACGGTTCGACCATTAATAATATTCAGGTAGTTGTTGAGGTATCGAATTTTGACGAGGAGATGCTTAAGCTGATTACTACCGGTGCCTGTCTTAAGGTTGTTGGTAATTTGGTCGAGTCGGTAGGTTCGGGTCAAAGCGTCGAAATTCAGGCAAAGCAAATTGAGGTTTACGGCACCGCCGATCCCAATACGTACCCACTTCAAAAGAAGGGCCACTCGCTGGAGTTTCTTAGGGAGATTGCCCACCTTCGCCCACGTACCAACACGTTTGGTGCGGTGCTCCGTATCCGCCATGCAATGGCTTACGGTATTCACAAGTACTTTAACGACCGAGGATTTTTCTACCTGCATACGCCAATTGTTACCGGTTCGGATGCCGAAGGTGCTGGAGCGATGTTCCAGGTAACCACCTTGGATATGAATAATGTGCCACGTACCGACGAGGGTAAGGTAGACTATAGCCAAGATTTCTTTGGCAAGGCAACCAACCTAACTGTTTCGGGACAGCTCGAGGGCGAGCTAGGTGCCATGGCGCTATCGGAAGTGTACACCTTCGGGCCCACCTTCCGTGCCGAAAATTCGAACACCCCACGTCACCTTGCCGAGTTCTGGATGATTGAACCCGAGATGGCGTTCTACGAAATAGAGGACAACATGAACCTTGCCGAGGATTTCCTGAAGTACCTTATTCAGTACGCGCTGGATAACTGTATGGAGGATCTTGAATTCTTGAACAAGATGTACGACGAGGAGCTTATCGAGCGACTTCAGCAGGTTGCCAGCAACAGCTTTATTCGCCTACCCTACACCGAGGCCATCGAAATACTTATTGCCAGCGGTCATAAGTTCGAATTCCCGGTTAGCTGGGGCTTAGACCTCCAGTCGGAGCACGAGCGCTACCTAGTAGAGAAGCACTTCTTGAAACCGGTAATTCTCACCGACTATCCAAAGGAGATAAAGGCATTCTACATGAAGCAAAACCCCGATGGCAAAACGGTACGTGCCATGGACGTGCTTTTCCCAAAAATTGGCGAAATCATTGGTGGGTCGCAGCGTGAGGAGAACTACGAAACGCTCATGAAGCGCATCACCGAGCTGGGCATACCCGAAAAAGATATGTGGTGGTATCTCGATACCCGCAAGTTTGGAACAGCACCGCACTCCGGATTCGGCTTAGGATTCGAACGTCTGCTGCTGTTTGTAACCGGAATGAGCAACATCCGCGATGTGATTCCTTTCCCACGTACACCCAAGACCGCAGAGTTTTAACCACGATAAATCGCAATAGCTAGCCATGCAAAAGTTAAACCTTCAGCAACGATTACTGCAGAGGTTGTCGCCCCAGCAAATACAGATGATCAAGCTGCTGGAGCTTCCTACAATGCAGCTCGAACAGCGCATCAAGGAAGAGCTGGGGCTTACCCCCGTACCGGAAGAGGGACGCGACCAGGTAAAAGACGAGGCCGAAATGGCCGCCAAGACGCAGGAGGATACGCTGGCCAATATCGATTCGTACATTAACGACGACGATACCCCCAGCTACAAGCTCTACGCGAACAACTTTTCGAAGGATAGCACCAAGTCGACCATCCCATTTTCGGTGGGAACCGATTTTCATGCTAGCCTCGAAGATCAGCTTGGGCTACAATCGCTAACCGACAGGGAGCAGGGGCTTGGGCTATACCTTATCGGCAGCATCGACGACGATGGCTACCTCCGACGCCCGCTCGAAAATATTGTGGACGACATCGCCTTTGCGCTAAACCTGGAGGTCACCGAGCAGGAGCTCGAAGAGGTTCTGGGGATCATTCAGGAGTTTGAACCGCTAGGTGTTGGTGCACGAACGCTGCAGGAGTGCCTACTCATACAGCTCAGGCATCAGGATCAGGCGGTGGAGTCGGTTCGGTACGCAATTGCCATTCTAGAACGCTACTTCGAGGAGTTTACCAAGAAGCACTACGATAAAATTGCCAGCAAGCTCGACATTTCGGAGGATACGCTACGCGATGCGATAGACGAAATCGTTAGCCTTACCCCCAAACCGGGTAGCAGCTACAACGATCCGGGCAGCTCGTACGCCGAGCATATTGTGCCCGATTTCGTGCTCGAGCTTAAGGACGACGAGCTGATGCTGATGCTTAACGCCAAGAATCAGCCCGAACTCCGCATAAGCCGTGAGTACCAAACCATGCTCCGCGAGTATGTCGCCCGTAAGGCCGACAACACCAAGCAGGATAAGGAGGCCGTTACCTTTGTCAAGCAGAAAATCGATTCGGCCAAGTGGTTTATCGACGCCCTGAAGCTTCGGCAGAACACGCTGATGCTAACCATGAACGCCATTCTGGAATTTCAGAAGGCGTACTTTACCGAGGGCGACGAAACCAAGCTTCGGCCGATGATCCTAAAGGATATTGCCGCAGTTACCGATTTGGATATCTCCACCATATCACGGGTGGTAAATAGCAAGTACATCCAAACCCAATTCGGCATATACCCTTTAAAGCACTTCTTTTCCGAAGGCATGCAAAACGATAGCGGAGAAGAGGTGTCGACACGAGAAATAAAAACCATACTGGAGGAGTGTGTTGCCGCCGAGAACAAGAAGCAGCCGTTAACCGACGAGGCGCTTATGGATATCCTTAAGGAAAAGGGATACCCCATTGCCCGTAGAACGGTGGCCAAGTATCGCGAGCAGCTCAACATTTCGGTAGCCCGATTACGTAAAGAGCTATAGATTCATGTTAAAAGTGCTGGCTAAGACGTTCAGCTTTTTGCTGCACCCCCTGTTTATGCCGACCTACGGCATCCTTATTATGTTTCAGGCCGGAAGCGTGGCTGCGCTTCTTCCTTGGGAGGTGAAGCGGTATGTTCTGCTGGTAGTGGTGGCCAATACGCTTATCCTACCGATGCTGTTTTTGCCTATGATTGTTAGGCGGAAGATGGCAAAGGACTACAACTTTTCGGATCGGAAGGAACGGCTGCTGCCGCTAGCCTTTACCTTTTTACTCTACGGGCTAACGTTCTACTTTTTAGGGGGGATTAACCTTCCCAGCATTATCAAGCTCTTCCTTCTGGGCTCCACCATAGCGGTGCTGCTAACCTTGGTGGTGAGCTGCTTTTGGAAGATTAGCATCCACATGGTGGGCATTGGCGGGTTGATGGGAATTATCTTTCTGGTAATCCTGAAGCTGCTATCGAGCATTGTGGGGTTTCTGCTCATCGGGTTTCTCTTTAGCGGCGTTATCGGCACCTCGCGCCTCTACTTGGGCGAGCACGATATCAAACAAATTGCCGGAGGCTACGCCTTAGGAATGGTTACCATGATTTGTACCGTTTACCTGTTTTAGGATCAACAAAAAATAAAAGAAAAAGCGCAACCAATTTGGCTGCGCTTTTTTTATGGGTAGATCTTAAAAGTCGAATAGGTCGGAGAGGAAACCTTTTTTCCGCCTGTGCGGGTAGCCCTGCCCAAAGCTGTCGCCATGGTGCTCGTTGTGGGTGCGGTTGTAACCGTTATGACGGTCGTGGTTATCGTGGTCGTCGTCGTGGTGCTCGCGGCCAAAGCCGAAGGAGTTCGAGCGGTCGATAATCTTATCGAGCTCGCCGCGGTCGAGCCAAATGCCACGACATTGAGGACAGTAGTCAATTTCTACGCCCTGCTTGTCGGCTACTACCAGGGGAACGTTACATATGGGACATTTCATGATGTTCATTTTTTTGGGTTGATGCTTCTGCTTCGTGAGGTTCGTAGTGTATCTGAACCTCGCAGCGCGAAATCTGACAACACAGGTGCTCCTCAATTCGGTGCGAAATGGCGTGAGCTTTCGTTAAGCTCAGCTCGGGGTGTAGGTGAATGGTAACGTTGATGAACGTATCGGCACCTGCCACCCGCACCTTTAAGTCGTGGTAACACTCCACATCGTTGTGCTGGTCGAGTAGGACTGCTACCTTGTCGAACAGCTCCCTAGGGGCGCTGTCGAGGAGTACGTTTATGGCCCTACGACCCAGCTTGTACGATACGCCTAGCACAATAAGCGCCACGGCCAGTGCCGCAATGCTGTCGGCGAAGTAAAAGCCAAAGTTGGCGCATACCAACCCGAGTAGCACCACCGACGAGCTCCATATATCGGTAGCAAAGTGCAGAGCATCGGCCTCTAGGGCCTGGCTGTTATACTTTTTGGCCACCTTGTACAGCGCTCTCGATCGGGTGTAGTCTATGGCAATCGATAGGATCACCACCACGTAGCTCCAAACCGTTACCTCCATGTGCGTATTGCCCGATATCAGGCGGCTCGCCCCTTCGTACATAATCCATACGCAGGTAATTAGCAGCAGGATGGTTTCGATTAGTGCCGATAGGTTTTCGACCTTACCGTGGCCAAAGTTGTGATCCTTATCGGCTGGCTTGTCCGAAATCCGAACCGAGAAGTAGGTGATTACGGCGGCCACCAGGTCGAGGGCCGAGTGTAACGCCTCCGATAGGATGCCCAAACTTCCGGTTAGTATTCCTACAAGTAGCTTAAAGCCGGTTAAAAATATGGCGGCAATCACCGATAATCCGGCAACGTTCTCTTTTTCCGTACTCATTCAGGTAAAATTTGTATTCGATATGGTTGCTGATAGCCAAACTTACAGGTAGAAGGTAATCCTACATCAGGTATTGGCATCGCATGGTTGCGTTTTTTGATGACGCGGATGGCGTCGGACTGTTGGCTTGGAGCCTAGGCTACCTTGGGAGGCTGCCAGATGGTGTTGAGGAAGGAGCCTGCCGGAATTCGGTTGCTATGGGGCAGCTTCTGCTGATTCTTTTCTACCGTTGGCGGTAGGTCGTCGTCGTCAGACAAAACAATCTCCTCCTGATGGTGATGGTGATGGGCAACAATGGCGTTGCTGTTTTGGCTCGATGTGGTTGAGGAGCTCTTTACTGCCGAAAGGACGTACGTGTCGAAGCAGTCGAGCAGCGATAGCACGAGCAGCAGAGCGGCCAGTATGGTTTTCAAATTCCTCATCGAGGGGCAAAGGTATAAATTTACGGGAAGGTTTACAGGCATTTCGCGCGTAAATACCATGGGGAGTATAGGCGTTGCATGCAGCGTATAGGCAAGGCTTCGCAGCTACTGCTGTTAAACGAAGCGGAGAGCTTACGTTTTTACAGCTCCCTGTAATTCACAAATTAAAAAGGATGTAAGCTTGCTAAACAATATCATGCCAGCTGAATTGGTTGACCTGGCGGTTACGTATCAGACGGGTATTGGTTTAGGTTAGCTTGATGGAGGTATTTGATCTCCCTTCTTATTTTGGGCAATTGTAGCCCTCGCTTTTATTTTAGCCGCTAGCGGATCGATCAGCAGGTTAATCTGATCGATTGTGCTTGCCACCTCGGGATACACCGAAGTTACCGAGTTTAGGTAGTCGAACACCCTGCCTATTTCGGCATGCATCCCCTTTACCACACCGTAGCTATTACCACCGCCCAGTGCTAATTCCTTAGCCTTGCGCTGCTCCTCGTTTTGGATAAATTGGTTGTTTGCCGAATCGAGCAGCAAAAGTATGTCGGCGCAATTTACCGTCACCGAATCGGACTGCAATTCAGGCGACGACTTTATATCAGCCAGCATCAGCATAATGCTATTCGACTCGGCATCATAAGCCGCTCTATGCATATCCCATCCTCGGTTACGAATAACATCCTCCAACCGTTGGGCTGCCAACTTTTGTTCTGGCGTTCTAAGTTTTGCCACTCGAATGGCACCTTTGATAGCTTGAATAAGATCGTCGCGCTCATGGTCGAGACGTGCGCTACGCTCTGTACCGGCCTTGTCGACCTTGGGTCCAATACCTACCTCGTACTGTTTTATGGCAGCATCTAAGCCTGCTACTATGGGTTCTGGAATTCTGTTAGACTTAATTAGCGGTCTAATGAAGCTCAACACTCCACGCCCGAAGGTACCTAGTTCGTCCACTAGGATCTTACGTAGGTTAACTGATTTAATTTTTCCCATGGTCATACCTATTATTGTCTGATATGTAAGCACTGTTAAAAATAGAAAACAATATTTAGCAATGCAACTTTCAAATTTATTTTGGTGATCATACGTCGAGGGTTGAGGCTGCCGCTGTTTAGCGGGAGGGTAATACGTCGAAGGTTGAGGCTGCCGCTGTTTAGCGGGAGGGTCATACGTCGAGGGTTGAGGCTGCAGCTGTTTAGCGGGAAGGTCATACGTCGAAGGGTGAGGTTGCCGCTGTTTAGCGGGGAGGTAATACGTCGAGGGTTGAGGTCGCCGCTGTTTAGCGGGAAGGTCATACGTCGA
>CAXYUU010000003.1:0-37805 GCA_964292015.1 uncultured Acetobacteroides sp. | reverse complement strand
CACCCACCATAACGAAGCACCAAAAAGACCAACTACAAATATTGCGCCTGCACTCATAAAGTTTTCACCATCGGCAACTACATTTACACCAGCAAAAAGGGCAACAAAAAGAAATATGGCCATTGGGTTTGAAACGGTGAGCAAAAATACAGAAAAAAAATCTTCAAACAGCCGATTTTTTTGTCTTCTTGTCTTGCGCATTTGGGAAATTGGATTGGTCATAAAAATCTTCAAACCCAACAGAAGTATTAGAATACCTCCACCAATCTGAAATTCTGTTTTCCACTCCTCTATAAAATCCATAATGAAGGTGAGACTAAATCCTGCAATAGTAGCAAACACCGTGTCTGCAAATGCGGCACCCATACCTGAAAAGAATCCAGATAACCTCCCTTTATTTATAGTTCGTTGTATGCATAAAACACCAATAGGACCAAGTGGAATGGACGCCAACAACCCTACAGCAATACCTTTTAAAAGTAGCATTAATTCCATCCTCTACGCCAATTGTATCATATTTTTCATAGCGGACAAATATCTATAAATCGTGCCACAATAACAAACCACAGCTCTAGTTTTTTAGGACCCCTACTGTTATTATATAATTAATCGAGTCCTTTCATCGCAATAGGATGAGTCGCCAGTCCAGACTATCGCATACAAGAAAAGGAATTGTCCTCTATTAGTCTAGTTTTTTTCAAAGCAGGCTCTTAAAACCAATATGCAGAAGACAAATAGAACCCGACTGCATACAAACCCTCAACAATTATCAGAACTGCAATTTACATGAATCCTACTCAACCAAAAACGCTAAGGTGACAAACCATCCCAAACTTAATCCGCAAACCTTACTATTCGAAACAACAGCCTTCTTAAAATGCAATGCGTCAACGGCCCCCTTTAATGCTCCCACACTTCGCATAATAGAGATTTAAACTATCAAACGATGTTTTCAAGCCAGATGACTCGTAGTAGAACATGATTATGTACATCACATCAAAAACAGGGGCGATCCTCAACAAAACTCCCCTACCCCACAAACCCTACATTGTTGCTGCTGGGCAGAAGATCTGCTACAGTAAATCGGGTACTATTGCTACTTGATTTACCCCACCTCCATTTACTCAGCCTGCCGCTAATTAAAACAGATAAAGCATTGTTCCTACGGTTTCATTGGGCTTAGTGACTGCTTTATCTGCAACCATCCTAATGAAAGGAACCACACCTACCTGCTGCTGCACGTTGCTACATCTAAATGTCCCAACTGCGGCTAAAATGCAAAAGTGCCTCAGCCCTTTGTTGGCTGCGGCACCCTGGATACGCTAGCTGAAAATATAGAACTACTGTAAAAGTTGTATTGACCCAACGTACATCTCCCCATTTCGCTTCACCACACCACTCTTTCCTTCAGTACGGTTTATAATGGTGTACACCTTCATACCTTTGGTATCGAGTATTTGACTAACAACTTGCCCATCTTTAGTTACCCATCCAACAAAGTGAATATTTCCCTCGATTAAAGAGTAGATCACATTTTCGTGACCTTCCTCTCGATCGCCATCGAGATTTACACTAGTCCAAACAATGGTAGAGTCGGTTCTAAACGATTCGAATGTGGTGCACTCTGGATATATCAACCTCAATCGCTTTCCAATAATGCGCGAAGAATCGGAGAAAACATCCTTCGATAAGTTCACCTTACTCACCGTTTTTTTGTCTACCTCATTTTGACAGGAAGCTATTCCGATCAAAATAACTACTACAAACAAATATGCAGGCTTCATCTGTTCAGGTTAATTAGAATACATATAACCTTTATTAACCTAATATTGTTGAATATACCCTCAAAAAAATGCGCATTACCCTTCACCTTGGCATGCATCCATAAAAAAACCCCGACATATGCCGGGGTTTTCTGGTTTACTATCGAATTATGCTACGAATTCTTCTTAATCCACTTTAGCGCATTAACAAATGGTTCGATCCAAGGCGAAACCTCTTCGTTCTTGCGTGCTGTTGGGTAGTGAGGCCACTGCCAAGGGAAGATAGCCCTCTCGAAGTGTGGCATAATGGCCAAATGACGACCATCTGCCGATGCCACCGCAGCGGTGTTGAACATCGACCCATTTGGATTGCCAGGGAACTGCTCGTAGCTATACTTGGCTGCGATATTGTACCTGTTTTCCTCGTATGGGAAGCTGAACTTTCCTTCTCCATGCGCCACCCAAATTCCGAGTGTCGATCCTTCTAATGTTTCGAGGAGAACCGAGTTGTTCTTTGGAATATCGATGGTCAGGAAGGTAGATTCGAACTTGTGGGTATCGTTATGAAGCAGCTGGTGCTTTTGCTCATGCTCGGGATAAACCAACCCCAACTCGGCCATTAGCTGGCAGCCATTACAAACGCCTAAGCTAAGGGTGTCCTTACGGGCATAGAATCTATCGAGAGCCTCTTTCGCTTTGGGATTGTACAGGAATGCTCCAGCCCAACCCTTAGCAGAGCCAAGTACGTCGGAATTAGAGAACCCGCCAACAAAAACGATGAAGTTAACCTCTTCGAGCGTTTCGCGACCCGAAATAAGGTCGGTCATATGAACGTCCTTAACGTCGAAACCGGCAAGGTAGAGCGAGTAGGCCATTTCGCGGTCGCCATTCGAGCCCTTTTCACGGATAATGGCTGCCTTAACACCACTTGGGGTACGACGCTTAACGTCGATTCCGTACTGGGCAAAGGTGCCGGTGAAATTAGGTTGAAATGTAAACTGGCGTTCCTGCTTCTTGTAGTTCTCGAAACGTTCGAGCGCCTTTACTTCGCCACTCTGCTTGCGGTCGAGTAGGTACGATGTTTTGAACCATCTATCGCGAAGCGATGGGATATCGAACGAGTAGCTTTCGCCATTTAAGGCAACCTCTACAGTTGTTCCTGCAACAGGCGAACCAATAACGGCATAGCTTACACCAGCAGCCTTAAGCGTTGCCACTACTCCATCGACATCGGCAACCTGAACAATAACCGAAGGCTTTTCGCTAAAGAGCAGCTTAACCACGTCGGACTCTCCGAGTGCCGAAAGATCGAGATTAAGACCTAGACCATTTTGCGAGAAGGTTATCTCGAGTAGCGCGGTTAAAAGACCACCTGCCGAGATGTCGTGACCCGCAAGGATCTTTCCATCGGCAACCAGATCTTGCAACGTATTGAATACGGTACGGAAGTAGGCTGCATCGGCAACAGTGGGGGTGTCTTCGCCAAGGCGATTAACCACCTGAGCAAACGAGCTCCCTCCGAGGCTAAAGGCGCTCTTCGAGAAATCGATATAGATTAACGATGTGCTAACGTTGTTTTCGAGCACCGGACTTACCACCTTACGAACGTCGGTAACCTCACCAACGGTAGATATGATAACGGTTCCTGGCGAGTAAACTACGCTGCCATCCTTGTACTTTTGGGTCATCGAAAGCGAATCCTTACCCGTTGGGATATTCACCCCAAGAGCAACTGAGAAATCGCTAACGGCCTTAACGGCCTGGTAAAGTCGGGCATCTTCGCCCTCGTTCTTACATGGCCACATCCAGTTTGCACTAAGCGATACGCCATCGAGCTTTTGCTCGAGTGGAGCCCAAACTAGGTTGGTTAACGCCTCGGCAATGGAGAGGATTGAACCAGCCTCAGCATCGACCATCGCACTAACAGGGGCATGTCCAATAGAGGTGGCAATACCACGCTCGCCTTGGAAGTCCATTGCCACTACGCCAAGATTGTTGAGCGGCAGCTGAAGCGGACCAGCGCACTGCTGTTGGGCAATACGACCGGTTACCGAACGGTCTACCTTGTTGGTAAGCCAATCCTTACAGGCCACAGCTTCGAGCTGTAGCACATTCTCTATGTAGCTTTGAATTTTTACCTTATCGTAGGTGATGCCTGCGAATTTTTCGTTCGTGGTAACATCGCGCATGTAGGTGCGAGGTGGTTTTCCGAAGAAGTGCTCGAGCTTAAGGTCGATAGCCTTTTCGCCGGTTTGCGAATTCTCGAACGAGAAGCGCATATCGCCCGTGATTTCGCCCACAACATACATTGGTGCACGTTCGCGGTCGGCCACGTTCTTGAGCCACTCGGTATCCTTCTCCTTAATAAGAAGTCCCATGCGCTCCTGGCTTTCGTTTCCAACAATCTCCTTTGCCGAAAGCGTTGGATCGCCAACAGGCAGCTTGGTTATATCAATTCGTCCACCTTGTTCTTCCACCAGCTCCGAAAGCGCATTCAGGTGACCGCCTGCGCCGTGGTCGTGGATCGAAACAACTGGATTCACATCACATTCAACAATTGCACGAATGGCGTTAGCTGCACGCTTCTGCATTTCGGGGTTAGAGCGTTGTACCGCATTTAGCTCGATGCTGTTGGTGTACTCGCCAGTTGCCACCGACGATACAGCGCCACCGCCCATACCAATACGGTAGTTTTCGCCACCCATAACCACCACCTTATCGCCAACTTCGGCATGCCCCTTAAGGCTGTCGGCCTTTTTACCCCAGCCAACACCGCCGGCTAGCATAATCACCTTATCGAAGCCAAAGGTTTTGGCATTCTCGGTATGCTCGAAGGTAAGCACGCTACCACAAATAAGTGGCTGGCCAAACTTGTTTCCAAAGTCGCTAGCACCGTTCGATGCCTTAATAAGAATCTCCTCGGGAGTTTGGTATAGCCACTCGCGTGGTTCTGCTGCCTGCTCCCACTCGCGGTTATCTTCGGTACGAGGGTACGAGGCCATGTAAACGGCCGTTCCGGCAATAGGAAGCGAGCCCTTACCACCAGCCAAACGGTCGCGAATTTCGCCACCGGTACCTGTTGCAGCCCCATTAAACGGCTCGACAGTGGTTGGGAAGTTGTGGGTCTCGGCCTTAAGCGAGATTACCGTTTCGATATCTTTTACCTGAAAGTAGTCGGGTTTATCGTGCGTTGCCGGAGCAAACTGCTCGGCTTTTGGCCCCTCTACAAAGGCTACATTATCCTTATAAGCCGACACTATTCGACCAGGATGCTCCTTAGCGGTCTTCTTGATAAGCTGAAAAAGCGTTTGATCCTGCTCTACCCCATCGATAACGAAGGTGCCGTTAAAGATTTTGTGACGGCAGTGCTCGGAGTTTACCTGCGAGAAGCCAAACACCTCCGAGTCGGTAAGCTTACGCCCAATTTGGCGGCTTACCCCATCGAGATACTCCACCTCATCTAAGCTAAGCGCCAACCCCTCTTTTCTGTTGTACTCGTCGATATTATCGATGTACACAATCGGTTCGGGCTGCTTGTTGATGGTAAAGATTTCCTGTGCTGGATTGGTGTAAAGGCGCTGCAGCATATGGTCGTACGGAGCATCGTTGCTGGCAACTTCGAAAAGCTCTTCGATACGAAAAATGCCGCTAATTCCCATGTTCTGAGTAATTTCAACGGCATTCGTACTCCAAGGAGTAATCATCTCGCGGCGCGGCCCAATATAGAAACCACTCAGCGTGCTTTCCTTTATGGCTGTGGCGTCGCCAAAAAGCCAACAAAGTTTTGCGATATCCTCATCTGTGAGAGGATGCTTTACATCTACTGCGTAAAAAACGGGAGAAGTACCCTTAAAGAAAAGTATCATTGATACGAAGGTTGGAAATTATGCCCACAAAGGTAATAATTTGCGGCATAGGCTCAAGCTATTTTATCTTTTGCCGCTAATAAACCGCTGCACCATCCGAATTTACGCCAAAATAAAAGCAGCATCCACCCAAAATATAGGCTCCTTCCATTTTGCTATCGACGTTATAAAGAAGTAACTTGCCCTTATTCATCTAAAAGGCAACCACTATGGAACTCTTTCAACGCGTAAAGCAGCTCATCGTTTCGCCCAAAACAGAATGGCAAACCATCGATCGCGAAAGCATCACCACCCAGGAGCTTCTCGTAAAGTATCTTCTCGTACTTGCCCTAATACCTGCTGCCGCCACCTTTATTCGTATCGGAATTATGGGAGCATCGTACGGTACGCTAATTCATACTGACGGGTCGATAGGATTTGGCCTACGGCAGGGCATCGTTTCGTACATTGCCTCCGTTGCCTCGGTGTTCCTAGTTGCATGGGTAATTAGCTTTATTGCCCCATCGTTTGGATCGCAAAAAGACTTTAACCGCGCCTTTACGCTGGTGGTTTACGCCTACACCCCATCGCTGGTGGCGGGAGTGGTGCTCATCTTCCCGGCGCTGGCCTTCATCCAAATGGTTGCCGGTATCTACGGGCTGTACATCCTCTACCTAGGCCTTCAACCTATGATGAAAACACCCGACGACAGGCTACCCGTTTACTTCTTTATCAGCATACTGGTGATAATTACCATCACCATTGCCCTATCGGCTATACTTGCGACCGCTTGGGTAAGCAGCAACCTGCACTAGGATGGCCAGCTACGACAGGAGGCCTGCCGGTTGTAAAAATCGGCTAGGCTCTATGCCGAAATCGCCGCTACATCCCCCTATTTTTTACCTTTGCATGTAACCCAAGGTTTTTACCATGAACAGATACGACGTAATAATCGTAGGTGCCGGTCCTGCCGGCATTTTTACTGCCTACGAGCTGGTAAAGGAGAATGCCCACCTGCGCATTCTGATTCTCGAAAAGGGCCGCAGCATGGCCAAGCGAAATTGCCCCAAGCACACCAACGGGGGCGTGTGCGTACACTGCAAGCCGTGCAGCATCACCACAGGATGGGCCGGAGCAGGGGCCTACTCAGATGGCAAGCTCTCGCTGTCGCACGAGGTGGGTGGCACGCTGCCCGACTACCTCGGCATCGAAAAGACGATGGAGCTCATCGAGTACACCGACAACATCTCCCTATCGTTTGGCGCCGACGCCCGCGTTCACGGGATGGAGGTATCGCCACAGATGCGCGACGTGCAGCGCCGGGCCATAGACGCCAACCTAAAGCTAGTGCACTGTCCGGTTCGCCATCTGGGAACCGAAAAGACGCAGGAGCTGTACCACCAGCTGCACGACCACCTGGTAGCGCGCGGGGTAGAGGTTAAGTTTAACTCGCCCGTAACCGAGCTGCTCATTACCGACGGAGTGGCTCAGGGCGTGCGCTGCGCCAAGGGCGACTACCTTGCCTCGTACGTGGTGGTAGCCGTGGGGCGCGAGGGATCGGACTGGCTGTTTAAGCAGTGCGCCAAGGAGAACATCTCCACCGAGGTGGGCATTGTGGATATTGGCGTGCGCGTGGAGTGCCGCAACGAAATTATGCAGGAGATAAACGACAACTTCTACGAGGCCAAGCTGGTTCACTACACCAAAACATTCGACGATAAGGTGCGCACCTTTTGCTCGAACCCCGGTGGCTTTGTGTCGTCGGAATACTACGACGACAAGCTGGCGGTGGTAAACGGTCACAGCTACAAAGACCTGAAAAGCGACAACACCAACTTTGCGCTGCTGGTATCGCAAAAGTTCACCGAGCCGTTCAACGCGCCCATCGAGTACGGCAAGCACATCGCCCGGCTGGCCAACATGCTCACCCAAAACCGCGTGCTGGTACAGCGCTTCGGCGACCTGGTGCGCGGCCGCCGCACCACCCGCGAGCGCCTGTACCGCAACAACATCATCCCCACCCTAAAGGATGCCGTACCCGGCGACCTGAGCCTGGTGCTGCCCCACCGCATACTGGTAGATATTATGGAGATGATTCGCGCGCTAGACAAGGTAACGCCCGGCTTGGCATCGGACGAAACGCTGCTCTACGGCGTGGAGGTAAAGTTCTACTCCAGCATTATTAAGGTGGGAACCGATTTCGAGTCTACCTCCATCGGCAACCTCTACCTAGGTGGCGATGGAGCCGGCATCACCCGCGGGTTAATGCAGGCCTCGGCTAATGGGGTGATGATGGCG
This sequence comes from uncultured Acetobacteroides sp., assembly GCA_964292015.1. Taxonomy (GTDB): domain Bacteria; phylum Bacteroidota; class Bacteroidia; order Bacteroidales; family ZOR0009; genus Acetobacteroides. The sequence goes on along the minus strand of CAXYUU010000003.1, from coordinate 29,899 downwards.
CGCGAAATTCTAAAACGGATGTAGCGGAATAGTATCACGATACACGTATCAAGTATCACGATGCTTACGCCAGCAGTAGCTGACGTATAACATTCTACACAACATTTGATGCTAGCATTTTAGTATTACGATGCACGTATCACGAGCTGAAAGTCGGCGAAGCAATCACGATGCTTGCGCCAGCATAGCTGACTTGGAATAACCTACACTACGTTTACTGTTCGCGTTTCGTGATACGTGAGTCGTATGCCGTGATACCAATATCGAGTGTCGTGTGTTGTGTGTCGTGATACAAAAATCGTGAGTCGTGATACTATAGATCCTGCCAAATCGCAAACGGTACGGCAGCCGAGGATGGCATAATATTTGTTAATTCACCGATGTCACAGCTAAAAGATACCCATATGAAAAGAAATTTAGGTTTAGCAGCCGCCTTTACCGTTACCGCCCTGCTGGTAGGATGTAGCAACGACGAGGTGAAGGATCCAGTAGTACCAGACCCTCAGGCGAAGTATGAAATTGCGGTAAATGAAACCATCGAGTTTAAGCTGTTAGAGCATAGCGATGGCGGTTACCGCTGGGAGTGGATCAACAAGGAGAGGAGCCCGGTAGCCGACACGATTGCGTTCAGAACCCAAAGCACTAATCCCGATCCGCAGGTTTGTGGCGCACCAGTAAACACTATCTGGACATTTAAAGGGCTAAAGGCAGGCACCACCACCCTAAAATTCGAAGAGCATCGAAGCTTCGAACCCAACAGCACCATCAACTCCAAAGAGGTGGTTATAGTAGTAAAGTAAAACTCCAGTAAGGTAGTTCCAAATAGAAGAAGAAGGGTGCTCCAACAGGTTAAGCACCCTTTTTCATCTCCATACCCGACTCAAAAAACGCAACGACAGCGCCACGCCATCCTCCAAATAGATTTATAGGCGGCGCATCGTAGAATATCGTACATTCCCCATACCAAAACACCCATCTGCATGAAAACAAAAATCCTCTTCCTAGCCACCCTAATGGCACTTGCCTCCATCACCCAAGGATATGGCAAAGCGAAAGCACAAAAGCAGCAACCAACACCTCCCCCACAATCGCACTACGAAATTGGGGTAAAAGGCACGGTGGTAATCCGGCTGCAGGAGCGTGCCGGAACTGGCTACTGCTGGGTATGGGTAAACCGCTCGCAAGCCAAGGCGGTCGACAGCATCGGGTTTAACACCCAGCGCATCAACCCCAACCCAAAGGTTGTAGGTGCCCCCACTTACTCGATATGGACGTTTAAGGGAATGAAGCGCGGTATCGACACCGTGCTCTTCGAGCAAAAACGGGTATTCCAAAAAAACAGCACCATCAACACCACCAAAATCGTCATTCGGGTGAAGTAACCACCGCAAAAACCGATAGTGGTGGCGCGATTATAAAGAGGAGACAGGGCAAAAGCTCGGTCTCCTCTTTTTGCGAATGATTCCCATGCGCGAAAGCATCCCCCAACGGGGTTATGCCCAGCTTTACTGCCGCGAAATGGTCAACTCCGTACCACTCCGACAACATCGCCCCCCGTAAATCATCAAACTCCCCCTCCCCCTTTCATTTACCATCCCGTAAAAGGTCAAAATTGGGCTACCGAAGGCCAATACAACCCCGTAAATGGCCAAATCGAGGCCAAATGGAGGCAAAAACCATTGCAGTTTTTTGTTACTACCGGTATACAGTAAAAATGCGCTGCATTTTTTGAATATCACCAGTCGAAATCAATATTGCGCATGAATTATTTAAGTAAACAGGTAGTACTAAAAAAATGCAGCGCAGTTTTAATTTACTACCCGAAAATTTAAATACTGCACTGCATTTTTTGTATATTACCGGTATAATTAAAAACTGCAGGCAAAAAGAGCATCAACCGATGGAAGGATGAGGTGTTACGGGCTAGTAAATGTACCATCCAGGAGAAAGATGGGGTGTTACGGACTAGCAAAAGTGGCAACCGACGAAAAGATGGGGTGTTACTAGCTAGTAAAAGCACCAACCAGTAGAAGGATGGGGATTTACGGGCTAGCAAATGCAGCAACACGCACGACGATGAGCCGGTACATGGGGAGATGGACAGGATGCCTACAAAAAAAGCCACTACAGCATGAAGAAAACCATTTCGCTGGTTCGACTCGACACCATAACGCTCGAAGCTTACGGGAACAGGCTACAGGATATCGTCACCCACCCCTCGATGAAGGCGCTGGAGGGAAACGAGCATTTTTTACGATTCATCAACAGTCGCAAGCAGTACAATAGCTCGTTTGGCGTATCGCGCAGGTTGAAGGAGCAGTTTCGGCTGCTGGATCGCAACCGCGACAGGTCGTTCCTACGCCTACGCCACCTCACGATAGCCGCTCAATACTCGGCCGACAGCACCGAGGTTCGCCATGCCGATTTGCTGATGAACATCATCCGCATGTGCGGCAACCGCATCAACGCCAAGGGCGACCTGAGGGAGTCCATCGATATCAACATACTACTAACCAAGTTCAACAATCCTATGGCGCAGGAGGCCATCGCCGCACTTCATCTGGAGGAGGCCGTAGAGGAGCTAAAGGATGTTGAGGAGGCATTTCAGGAGGCAGTCGTTCGTAGGGATCAGCAAAAAATCGAGCTGGCACAGACACCTCCCCCCTCGTCGATACGCAAGGAGTACCAGACATCGATCCGAAAGGTGTGCGCGCTTCTGGAGGCAAAGGTTTTTCTCGATCCAAACGAGGTTTGGGATAGGGCAGCTGCCAAGATCGAGCGCGCCAACAAGGAGTTTAGCGCCCAGCTCAAACGGCAAAAAACCTTCCGCGACAAGCGAAAGGCCAAGCTGAAGGCAAAAAAGGTGGAGGCGGCTGGCCCAAAATAAGTAGAGCCGTTGCAAGCAACGGCTCTATGTCTTAACTCCGAATTAACCTATCTTTTTCCAAAAACCTAGTTAAGCACGTATGCCTCTTGCCACCATCTACCTACGTAGCCGTAGCCAATATAGCCGAAACCGTTACTTCCCCAGCTAGTTCCCCACGAGTTCATAACCTTAAATGCTTGCTTAGAATCGTCGTATCCAACCACACAGTAGCAGTGACCGCCTAGTGAAGATCCGGTAAACGATTTCAGAACAGTTGCCCCGGATAGGTAAGCAAAAGCATTATTAACCGGACCACCTACAATAACAGGTCTCCCGGCAACAAGTGCTGCCTTAATAGCCGTAGAGTTGATGCTAACACGGCTATAGCTGGCCACCCTATAGGTTGCAGCGGTAGCTCTTTGAGCGGCGGTAGGCATAAGGCTACATCCGTTTACATCGCTGTAAGGCATAATACTCCAAGGAACAGCACCAGTAGAAACAAGTAGGTCTAAGCCTTGACTAGTGTAGGCACCATCGGCACAGCTACCAATTTTGACTTGGTTGTACTCAAATTCGGGACTAAATATATTGGTAGAATAGCTCCACGCAGCAGGATTCGAAGTTTGCCACTGTATACTTCTTGCAGCATAGGTTGTCCCCCAAGCTACACAGCTACCCTCGCTACCTTGATCGCCAATAGGAGGCGTAGGCAGGTTAAGAACCGAAGGAGCAACCTTTAACAATGCCGAAGGGGAATCGTTCAGGTTAATACTCATATACTTTTCGGGCGAAAGAAACAGGCAACCCATCTGGTGAGTTACTGGCTGTAGGCTAAGATCTGTCTTTTCTGTACTCTCTTTTTGGCAGGAAATAAACAATGTAGTTGCAATAAAAAGTACGGCAACCGCACCGGTCAAAATTTCTTTTGTCTTTTTCATTGTTTGTTTGTTTTTATGTTTCGAGTTAAGACAGAGACAATTTAAAGAACCCATATCCAATTATCCACTAGTTCACACAACATCAGCTAATGAAATGCGCGATTGATATTTCATTTAGAAAAAAAGCCGTTATAAACATTAGGCTTAACATACTTATAGCACAATCTTTATATTAACATAAATATTTATTAACAGTAGGTAGATAGCCACACAGCACTCCTGTATGGTATCACAACGCATGCATCACTTATCACGAAGCTTACGTCAGGAATATTTAAAAGCCTATACTGCGTTTTTGGGTGACGTTCGTGATACTTGTGTCGGAATACCATTGGTACTGAGTAGTCATATAATGATCCAACCGAACCCGCTGCACCCTACGGCATGGCAACACACGAGCTAAACATCGGCGAAGCCAATAGAGCACACGTAGCTTACACCAGCAATACCCAACAGCCTACACAACGTTTTACTGGTTGATTTGCATAGTACGATGGTCATATGGCGCGCCCCATAGGTGCTGCGTAGCAACGATCCGGCACACCCACCAATCGCCAACGCATGAAAGGGTAACCTGAAATACGAATCTACTTATGGCGGCTAACGAAATAGCGGTATAATTTCGAAACCAATTCACAAACTTGGTTGTTCGCATGCCCAATTATCCTATTTTTGCCTCCACTTGAACTAAATATTCAGGAAAATGAAACCCGTTTACCTTGCTGGTGTGCGCACCAACCAGTACGCAAGGTATGCGGGCGACACCCAACCTTACCTAATTTTTATTCGAATGAAAAGAATAGCGCTATCCCTGGCAACACTCCTGCTGCTACAGCTGCAGGTATCAAATGCCTGCACCAGCTATCTCGTTACCAAGGGAGCCACAAAGGATGGCTCCTCGATGATATCGTACGCCGCCGATTCGCACGTACGCTATGGCGAACTTTACTTCCGCCCAGCAAAGGACTACCCCGCGGGTTCAATGCTGTCGCTATTCGACCGCAGCACCAGCAAGCCGCTAGGACAAATCCCCCAAGCCGCCCATACCTACTCGGTAGTTGGAATGATGAACGAGTATCAGGTGGCGGTAGGCGAAAGCACCTTTGGCGGTCGCAAGGAGCTCGACGACTCCACCGGCACCATCGACTATGGTAGCCTGATGTTCCTTGCCCTGCAACGGGCAAAGACGGCTCGCGAAGCCATCAAGGTAATGACCGAAATGGTGGATAAGTACGGCTACTATGGTGCCGGCGAATCGTTCTCGATTGGCGACCCCAACGAGGTTTGGATTCTCGAAATGACCGGAAAAGGCACCACCTGGGCAATAGACAAGAAGACCAAGAAAAAGTACAACAAGGATAAGGGAGCGCTATGGGTGGCCATCCGCATACCCGATGGATACATCAGCGCGCATGCCAACCAAGCACGCATAACCACCTTCCCCCTCGAAAACGGAACAACCTCCATCAGCTTTAAAAATATTGATAAGATTTTTGATCCAGCAGTAGAGGTTGTGTACGCTAACGATGTCATTAGCCACGCTCGCGATAAGGGCTGGTTCAGCGGCAGCGATACCGACTTTAGCTTCTCCGACACCTACGCACCGCTCGACTTTGGTGCTGCTCGCTTTAGCGAGTTCCGCGTTTGGGCTATGTTCAACTCCGCAAGCGATGGAATGGACCAGTACCTCGACTACGTAACGGGTAAAAATCTCAAGCATCGTATGCCGCTATACGTAAAGCCTAACCGCAAGCTGTCGGCCCGCGACCTGATGGCATTCAAGCGCAACCACCTCGAAGGTACCGAATTCGACATGAGCCAGGATATTGGAGCAGGCCCATCGGCCCTACCCTACCGCTGGCGCCCAATGACCTGGAAGTACAACAACAAGGAGTACTTCCACGAGCGTACCACCGCAACGCAGCAAACGGGCTTCTCATTCATCGCACAAATGCGCTCTTGGCTACCTAGCTCCATCGGCGGCATCAGCTGGTTTGGTGTCGACGATGCCGCATCGTGCGTATACGTCCCATTCTATAGCGGAATGACCCGTGTACCCGAATGCTGGGCCGAAGGCAATGGCGACATGCTCACCTACTCGCCAACCTCGGCATTTTGGGCATTCAACCGCGTATCAAACTTTGCCTACCTGCGCTATAACGAAATAAGCAAGGATGTAAAGAAGCTGCAAAAAGAGCTAGAGGACAAAAGCGAGCTATTCGTTAAAGCCACCGATGCTGCCGCTGCCGAACTCTACAAAAGCAATCCCGATGAAGCACGCGAGTATATCACCAACTTCTCTGTCGATTTAGGTAACAATACCGTAAAACACTGGGTTGACTTTTCGAACTACCTCCTGGTAAAGTATATCGATGGTAATATCAAAAAGGAAAAGGATGGGAAGTTCCTGCGTAACCCATATGGATTCCCCGCTTCACCAATTCAGCCAGAATTACCCGACTTTTGGAAGAAAGCAATCATTGATCAAACAGGAAGTAAGTTTGAGGAGATTAAATAAATGCTGATGTTAGTCGTTAAATATAGATTCACAGGTAAAAGAATCATTCAAAAGGCAAACGCCAGGAGTATTAACGGTATTTAACTTCAACAAGCGCTACTTTCCTCTCTCACTTGCGTCTTATAGCAGCAAGTGATGAATATTGGTTAGACCCTCTATTATGATTGAATCTACGATTTATATTATATAGCATCACTTCAAAACCGACCTACGCTGTGAAGCGACAGGTCGGTTTCTTTTTGTATTATCGCATAAAAAAAGCCGGAGCAACAACCCCGGCTTTTATACTATATAGAAGAAATATTACTTGCGATACATCTTTTCGTAACCATAGATTGCTTCTTCTGCCAATTCCTCTTCAATACGAAGAAGTTGGTTGTACTTAGCCATACGGTCAGAACGGCTCATCGAACCAGTTTTGATTTGACCAGAGTTAGTTGCAACGGCAATGTCAGCAATGGTTGAATCCTCGGTTTCGCCCGAACGGTGCGAAGTAACAGAGGTGTAACCTGCACGGTGAGCCATCTCAATAGCATCAAGAGTTTCGGTAAGCGTACCAATTTGGTTAACCTTGATAAGAATAGAGTTTGCACATCCTTCTTCGATACCTCTCTTAAGGAAATCAACATTGGTTACGAATAAATCGTCTCCAACTAGCTGGCAACGATCACCGATCTTGTCGGTAAGAATCTTCCAACCAGTCCAGTCGTTTTCGCCCATTCCATCCTCAATAGAGTCGATTGGGTAGTTGTTTGCCAATTCTTCAAGGTAAGCAGCTTGTTCTTCAGAAGAAAGAATCTTGCCATTAGCACCTTCGAACTTAGCATAATTGTATTTTCCGTCTTTGTAGAACTCAGAAGCAGCACAGTCAAGTCCAATAGAAACTTGGCCACCTTCGCTCTTACGACCTGGTTTGTAACCAGCAATTTCAATAGCCTTGATAATAGACTCAAGAGCATCTTCAGTACCATTAAGGGTTGGAGCAAATCCACCTTCATCACCTACTGCAGTCGAAAGACCACGATCATGAAGAACTTTTTTAAGTGCGTGGAATACTTCAGCACCCATACGAAGACCTTCGCGGAACGAAGTAGCACCAACTGGACGGATCATAAACTCTTGGAATGCGATAGGAGCATCAGAGTGAGAACCACCGTTGATGATATTCATCATTGGAACAGGAAGTGTCTTAGCATTGGTTCCACCGATATAACGGTATAGTGGAAGACCGTAGAAATTAGCAGCAGCCTTAGCTACAGCAAGCGATACGCCAAGAATAGCGTTAGCACCTAGGTTACTCTTAGTTGAAGTACCATCAAGAGCAATCATTTTCTTATCAATGGCAACCTGTTCGCCAACAAACATGCCAAGAATCTCCGGAGCAATAACTTCGTTAACGTTATGAACTGCCTTTAGTACGCCTTTACCTAAGTAGCGACCTTTGTCTCCGTCACGAAGCTCCAGTGCCTCATTTTCGCCAGTTGATGCACCAGATGGAACATCTGCACGACCGAAAGCACCGCTAGCGGTTGTAACTTCTACTTCGATAGTTGGATTGCCACGAGAATCTAGGATTTCGCGAGCGTGTACGCTAACTATTTGACCCATAGTATTTGTAATTAGTGTGATGACAGGATAACAAAAAGAGGGAAAAAGGTTTCCCTTTTCCCCTCAAAGATACTCAAAAAATATTGCACTAGCTGATTAGCTACTACTCTTCACCTTCGGTTTTAACTTCCTTAACAGTGTCGGTAGCAGCAGGAGCTGATTCTGATTTTTTGGTGCGACCACGACGAGTTGTCTTAGCTGCCTTCTCCTCCTGTACTGGAGCAGTAGTGTAAGTTTCGTTGTAATCTACAAGTTCGATAATACACATTTCGGCAGCATCACCTGGACGAAATCCGATTCTCAAAATACGGGTATAACCACCTGGACGGTTTGCAACTTTAAGAGCCACCTCGCGGAAAAGCTCAGAAACTACATACTTATTCTTTAGGTAGCCGAATACCACACGGCGATTATGAGTAGTATCTTCTTTAGACTTAGTCAAAAGAGGTTCTACATACACTTTCAAAGCTTTCGCCTTAGCCACGGTAGTGGTAATTCTCTTATGAAGAATTAGCGAACTAGCCAAGTTAGATAGTAGCGCCTTACGGTGTCCGCTCTTTCTACCTAAATGGTTGAATTTTTTATTATGTCTCATTGTTTAGCTATTCCTTGTCAAGTTTGTACTTAGAAACATCCATACCAAATGATATACTCATGGAATCGAGCAGCTCATCTAACTCGGTGAGCGACTTCTTACCGAAGTTGCGGAACTTCAGAAGGTCGTTACGGTGGAATTTCACCAAATCACCCAGCGTTTCAACCTCAGCTGCCTTTAAGCAGTTAAGGGCACGAACTGATAGATCCATATCAACCAACTTAGTTTTAAGCATTTGGCGCATATGAAGAACCTCTTCATCAAACTCCTCGTTGGTGAATTTCTCATCAGAATCGAGGGTGATCTTCTCATCAGAGAAGAGCATGAAGTGGTAAATCAGAATTTTCGCCGCCTCCTTAAGCGCCTCCTTTGGCTGAATAGAACCATCGGTGGAAATTTCTAACAATAGTTTCTCGTAGTCAGTTTTTTGCTCTACTCGGTAGTTTTCAACTGCAAACTTTACGTTCTTGATTGGAGTATGGATGGAGTCAATTGCTATCACCCCAAACTCAGCATCAACAGGTTTGTTTTCTTCAGAAGGCACATAACCTCTACCCTTGTTAATTGTGAGCTCAATCTGAAGCTTCACATCTGGCTCCATGCGGCAGATGAGAAGATCAGGATTAAGCACCTTAAACGAGGTAAGGAAGTTAGAAAGGAAACCTGCTTTGAACTCATTTTGTCCAGAGATAGTTACCGTTACCTTTTCCGAATCTACACCCTCAGCAATCTTCTTAAAACGAAGTTGCTTAAGGTTAAGGATGATTTTTACAACATCCTCTATAACCCCAGGGATTGCAGAGAATTCGTGATCCACACCGGCAATCTTAACAGTAGTAATCGCATAGCCCTCTAATGACGAAAGTAAAATGCGGCGAAGGGCGTTACCTACGGTAATCCCGTAGCCGGGTTCGAGTGGACGAAATTCGAAACGACCGAACATGTCGGTTGCTTCGAGCATAATTACCTTGTCGGGCTTTTGGAATGCTAGTATTGCCATAATCGTTGCGTTAGTTACTACTTAGAGTAAAGTTCAACAATGAATTGTTCCTTGATATTTTCAGGAATTTCGCTTCTTTCTGGACGGTTCATGAACTTACCAGTCAACGAAGTTGAATCCCACTCTAACCAAGAATACGTGTTTCTACGTGTTTCTAATGAGCTAACAATAACCTCCAGAGACTTTGATTTCTCGCGAACACCCACAACATCACCAGGACGAAGGATGTAAGAAGGAATATTAACCACGTTACCGTTAACGGTAATATGACGGTGACCAACAAGCTGACGAGCAGCTGCGCGGGTTGGTGCAACACCCATACGATAAACCACATTGTCAAGACGGCTTTCTAAAAGTTGTAACAGGTTTTCACCCTTAACGCCTTTCATACGAGCAGCTTTCTCAAATAGGTTACGGAATTGCTTTTCCAACAAACCGTAGGTGTATTTTACCTTTTGCTTCTCACGAAGCTGGGCACCATACTCAGATAATTTTTTTCTCTTGCGTGCCAAGCCATGTTGTCCAGGAGGGTAGTTCTTCTTTTCGAATGCCCTATCTGGCCCAAAAATAGGCTCTCCAAACTTACGAGCAATTTTTGCGCGTGGTCCAGTATATCTTGCCATTTCTGTACGAATTTTAAAGTTAAGTTAAAATTTTTATCTACGCAATAGGAATTACACCCTTCTTCTCTTAGGAGGACGACATCCGTTGTGTGGAAGAGGAGTAACATCAATAATCTCAGTTACTTCAATTCCAGCTGCGTGGACTGTACGAATAGCAGATTCACGTCCTGAACCTGGACCCTTAACGTATGCCTTTACCTTGCGAAGGCCAAGGTCGTAAGCGACCTTAGCACAATCAGCAGCAGCAGTTTGCGCTGCGTATGGAGTGTTTTTCTTTGATCCTCTGAAACCCATCTTTCCTGCCGACGACCAGCTGATCACTTGTCCGCTGTTATTAGTCAACGATACAATAATGTTGTTGAAGGAAGAGTGAATATGTACTTGCCCAAGAGCTTCAACCTTAACAACTCGTTTCTTAACCGAAGCAGTATTTTTCTTTGCCATTGTTTGCTAAGATTATTTAGTTGCTTTTTTCTTGTTAGCCACAGTCTTACGCTTACCCTTACGAGTACGTGCGTTATTCTTGGTGCTTTGTCCACGAACTGGAAGACCAAGACGGTGTCTGATACCTCTGTAGCATCCAATATCCATCAATCGCTTGATGTTTAACTGGACAATCGAGCGGAGCTCTCCTTCAACTTTGATCTCGTCTTCACTGATAATAGACCGGATTGCACCAACTTGCTCATCAGTCCACTCATGAACCTTTGTGTCTTGGTTAATTCCAGCTTTATCAAGAATTTTTTCGGCGGTGCTTCTTCCAATACCGTAGATGTATGTAAGACCGATAACGCCTCTTTTGTTTTTGGGTAAATCTACCCCAACAATACGTGCCATAAACGTCTGTTAATTAATTTAATTATCCTTGGCGCATTTTGAACTTAGGGTTCTTCTTGCAGATCACGTAAACGCGACCTTTTCTTTTCACAATAACGCAATCCTCGCTGCGTTTCTTGACCGAAGCTCTAACTTTCATCGTCTGTCTGTTTTATTTGTACCTAAAAGATATTCTCCCTTTTGTCAGGTCATAGGGAGACATTTCAACACGCACTTTATCTCCTGGCAGGATGCGAATGTAGTGCATTCTCATCTTTCCGGAGATATGAGCAGTAATAACGTGTCCGTTATCCAACTCGACACGAAACATTGCATTAGACAATGCTTCTATTATAACGCCATCTTTTTCAATTGCAGATTGCTTTGCCATACTGGTTTTATCTTCTTTTTTCTTCTAAAACGTCTTCGATATACTTAAAGGTCGAGAGAATATCTGCTTCCCCTTTTCTAATTGCCACTGCTAACTCAAAGTGTGCAGAAGGTTTTCTATCTGTAGTACGAACAGTCCAGCCGTCGCGCTCCATAAAGATTTGTTTCTTGCCTAGATTGACCATTGGCTCAATGCATATAACCATACCGGTTTGCAGTTTAGGACCTCTACCACGCGAACCATAGTTTGGAACTTCTGGCTCCTCGTGCATGGATTTCCCTAGCCCATGTCCAACCATTTCTCTCACTACTGAGAACCCATTAGCTTCGGCATGCTGCTGTACAGCTGCTGAGACGTCGCCTACCCTGTTACCATCTACTGCTTTGGCAATACCCTGAAAAAGGGATTCTTTAGTAATTTTCAGAAGTTTTTTCACTTCCGAACTTACCTCTCCAACCTCAAAAGTGTATGCGCTATCGCCGTAAAAGCCTTTAAAGTAAGTACCGCAATCAACAGATACAATATCCCCTTCTCGTAACTCGTACTTCGATGGGATACCATGTACAACTGTATCATTTACTGATACGCATAGTGTATTGGGGTAACCTTGATAATCAAGAAATCCAGGAACCGCACCATTGTCTCGAATAAATTGCTCAGCTAATGTATCAAGAGCCAGGGTTGTTACCCCTGGCCTTATATACTTTGCTACTTCAGCAAGTGTTTTCGATACTAGCAGGTTATTCTCCCTGAGAATCTCGATTTCTTCTTCTGTTTTTAAGTTGATCATTTGTTTTAAAAGAACCATTATGCTTTCGCTACTACATTCCAGATCTACCCTTCAAACGTCCGGTTTTCATCAAACCATCATAGTGACGAAGAAGAAGATGACTTTCGATCTGCTGAAGAGTGTCAAGGATAACCCCCACAAGAATGAGCAGTGAGGTGCCTCCGAAGAAGTGTGCGAACTGGTTGCTTATTCCAATTTTCATCGCAAAAGCTGGCAGTATTGCGATGAGCGCCAAGAAAATTGAGCCGGGTAGCGTAATCCTCGACATAACAGTGTCTAGATACTCTACGGTTTTCTTACCCGGTTTCACTCCTGGAATAAAACCACCATTCTTCTTCATATCTTCAGCCATCATTAGCGGGTTAACTGTAATGGCTGTGTAAAAATACGTAAACGCAACAACTAGGATTCCAAATGTAAAATTATACGCAAAACCCGTATAATTCGAAAATGCAACACCTATGCTGCTGGCTATTTCAGAGTTAAAGCGAGTGAACATCATTGGAATGAACATAATGGCCTGAGCAAAGATGATCGGCATTACACCTGCTGCATTAATCTTCAGCGGAATATACTGACGAACGCCCCCATACTGTTTATTTCCAACGATTCTTTTCGCATACTGCACAGGTATTTTGCGAGTTGCTTGTACCAGAGCAATAGTAGCACAGAATATTAAGAATAAAAATACCAGTTCAACAACTAGCATTATAATACCACCAACAGCATTTGCTCCTAGACGAGATTGAAACTCAGACCAGAAAGAAAATGGCAGACGGGCAATAATCCCGATCATGATGATTAGAGAGATACCGTTTCCGATACCTTTTTCAGTAATCTTCTCGCCTAACCACATGACAAACATCGTACCAGCGATGAGTATAAGTGTGGCTTCGATGGTGAAGAAAGCTCCTTTCAGGACAAACGCATCTACAGGAAGTTGTGCATGCAGGTTTGCTATGTAGGCAGGCCCCTGAACTAGGAGGATACCTACAGTTAGATATCGGGTAATCTGGTTCATCTTACGACGTCCACTTTCTCCCTCACGCTGTAACCTTTGAAAGAAAGGAACTGCAATTGCAAGAAGTTGAACTACGATCGATGCCGAAATGTAGGGCATAATCCCCAGTGCAAAAATGGAAGCGTTGCCAAAAGCACCGCCAGAGAACATGTTAAGCAATCCCATAAGCCCACCAGACGCTTGAGTCTGAAGCGCGGTGAGTTCATTAGGATCAATACCGGGAATTACAACAAAACTACCCAACCTGTAAATTACAATTATCCCCAATGTGTATAGAATCCTTTTCTTAAGATCTTCTATCTTAAAGATGTTCCTTAGTGTCTGTATTAGAGCTTTCATTCAATTACAGTTTTACGGCTTTTCCTTGTAGTGCCTCGATAGCCTCAGTGGCTGATTTCGAGAAAGCGTGAGCATGCACTTCAAGAGCGGCCTTTAGTTCTCCGCGTCCAAGAACTTTTACAAGTTCGTTCTTAGAAGCTAGACCAGCATCAATTATTGTTTGAATATCAATGACTGTATAGCCATGCTTTTCGTGCAAAAGTTGAAGCGTATCAATATTGATTGCTTTATACTCAACACGGTTGATATTTTTGAAGCCATACTTTGGCAAACGACGCTGCAAAGGCATCTGTCCCCCTTCGAATCCAAACTTACGAGAGTAGCCCGAACGAGACTTAGCTCCTTTATGTCCACGTGTAGATGTACCACCGTGTCCAGAACCTTGTCCGCGACCGATACGCTTTTCGCTATGTATTGAACCCTTAGCAGGTTTTAGCTGACTTAAATTCATAGAAGTTTTTTTTTATTTTAAACCTACTATTTTACTTCTTCTACCTTGATAAGGTGTCTTACCGCTTGTATCAAGCCTAGAACGGAAGGGGTACCTTCGCGTTCTACACTTTTGTTTATTTTGCGGAGACCTAGAGTATCAAGGGTTGATTTTTGACGATCGTTCGAACCGATACGGCTACGAACTTGAGTAATCTTCAACATTGCCATAATCTCTACAAAATTAACCGTTAAATACTTTTTTAAGCGATATTCCACGAACCTCGGCAACGCTGTAAGCGTCGCGCATTTCGGTAAGTGCTTTTACGGTAGCTTTTACAAGGTTGTGAGGATTCGAAGAACCCTTACATTTGCAAAGTACGTCATGAACTCCTACACTTTCGAGTACGGCACGCATTGCACCACCGGCTTTAACACCAGTACCCGAAGCTGCTGGCTTCATAAACACGCGAGAGCCACCGAACTTAGCAATTTGCTCGTGAGGTATCGTCTTGTTTAGGATTGGAACCTTTACAAGGTTTTTCTTAGCATCTTCGATGCCCTTTGCAATTGCGGCAGTTACCTCGCTAGCTTTACCTAGACCATAACCAACGATTCCGTTTTCGTTCCCAACAACAACAATTGCTGAGAAACTAAAAGTTCTACCACCCTTGGTTACTTTGGTAACGCGCTGTATGCTCACCAAGCGATCCTTTAGTTCGATATCGCTTGATTTTACTTTTCTTATGTTAGTATTTGCTGACATACGCTTTATTAGAATTTAAGGCCACCTTCACGGGCGGCATCTGCTAACAATTGAACTCTTCCGTGGTAAAGATAACCGTTTCTGTCGAATACTACTGCTTCGATACCCTTTGCAAGCGCTCTTTCGGCTGCAAGTTTACCAACTAGTTTCGACACTTCGCTCTTTTGGAGGTCAGCGGTCTTTTCGGTTACTTCTTTATCGAGTGAAGAGGCTGAAACCAAAGTAACACCTGATAGATCATCGATAAGCTGAACATAGATCTGCTTATTACTTCTGAAAACCGTCAAACGAGGACGGGCTGCTGTTCCGCTGATTCTTTTGCGGATACGTCGCTTAATGCGTATTCTTCTTTCGAATGTTGTTAAAGCCATAACTTTTCTCCTTTAAAACTATTTAGCATTAGCAGACTTTCCAGCTTTTCTACGAAGTTGTTCGCCAACGAACTTAATACCTTTACCTTTATAAGGCTCTGGCTTACGAAGAGATCTGATCTTGGCAGCAACGCCACCGATGAGCTGCTTATCGATGCTTTTAAGAGTAAGTATTGGATTACTCTTCTTTTCTGCCTTTGCTTCGGCCTTAATTTCTGGTGGAAGCTGAAGGAAGATATCGTGCGAATATCCAAGACTAAACTGAAGGACATCGCCTTTTACTTCAACTTTATAACCAACACCAACCAACTCCTGTTGAATGGTGTATCCTTGAGATACACCGACAACCATATTGTTAATTAGCGAACGGTATAGACCGTGGAGCGACCTGTGACGTGGCTGGTTAGTAGGACGGGTTACATGAACCGCTGTCCCCTCTATGGCAACCTGAATGTCTGAATCAACTTTTTGTGACAGTTCTCCAAGAGGGCCTTTTACGCTAACCACATTATCGGCATTAACCGTTACGGTTACACCTTGTGGTAAGTTTACAGGTAGTTTTCCTATTCTTGACATTGTGCTAATTTGTTATTTAGTAAACGTAGCAAATTACTTCGCCACCCACTTTTTGTGCTCTGGCTTCCTTGCCGGTCATCATACCGTTTGAGGTTGATACGATTGCAACGCCAAGACCGTTAAGTACGCGTGGTAAATCCTCCACACCGGTGTACTTACGAAGACCTGGACGCGACACTCTATTAATGCCCTTGATAGCAGAAATACGAGACTCTGGATGATACTTAAGAGCAATCTTTATGGTGCTCTTAAAACCATCTTGTATAAACTTATAGCTAAGAATATAACCTTGCTCATGAAGGATCTTTGTGATCGCTTCCTTTACTTTTGAGCCAGGAATTTCAACTACTTTATGATTCGCCTTTGCGGCATTGCGGATTCTTGTTAAAAAATCTGCGATTGGATCAGTCATCTTGCAAAAATTAAATTACCAACTTGCTTTTGTTATCCCAGGTATCAATCCGTTTGAGGCCATCTCGCGGAAGGTGATTCTACTAATACCAAAATCGCGCATATACCCTTTTGGACGGCCAGTAATCTGGCAACGGTTATGCAGGCGAACTGGGTTTGAATTCTTAGGAAGTTTAGACAAACCAGCATAATCGCCAGCTTCTTTTAAAGCAGCACGCTTCACAGCATATTTTGCCACAAGCTTTGCACGCTTCACTTCACGAGCCTTCATGGATTCCTTTGCCATATCGATTAGTTCTTTTTAGCGTTTTTAAATGGTAATCCGAACCCTTTAAGAAGCGCATAGGCCTCTTCGTCAGTCTTCGCTGTAGTAACGAAGGTAATCTCCATTCCAAGAATCTTTGTAATCTTGTCGATATCAATTTCTGGAAAGATGATTTGCTCCTGAACACCCAAGGTATAGTTTCCTTGTCCATCAAACTTCTCAGGTATACCTTTAAAGTCGCGGATACGTGGCATTGCTATGCTAATGAGTCTATTTAAAAACTCATACATTTTCTGGTTGCGGAGAGTAACCTTAACCCCGATAGGCATGCCTTTACGGAGTTTAAAGTTAGCGATATCCTTACGAGAATTTGTAGCAATAGCTTTTTGACCAGCAATAGCGGAAAGCTCGTTGATAGCAATTTCGATAATTTTCTTATCGGCAACTGCCTGACCTAACCCTTGGTTGATAACGATTTTTTCCAACCGGGGTGCTTGCATAACGCTCTTATAATCGAATTCCTTAACTAGTGCAGGAACGATTTCCTCGTTATACTTCGTTTTAAGTGTAGGTATGTAACTCATTACTTAATTACCTCCCCTGATTTTTTTGCATAACGCACTGATTTATTTTTCTCATCGCGTTTTCTACCGATACGAGATGGTTTTCCGGTAGATGGGTCTACATTCATTAAGTTTGAGAGGTTAATTGAAGCCTCTTGCTTAACGATTCCACCTTGAGGATTCTTTGCATTAGGCTTGGTATGCTTAGATACCATGTTAACGCCCTCAACCACGGCACGATTATCTTTCACAAGAATTTCAAGCACGCGGCCTTGTTTACCCTTATCGTCACCAGCGATAATGTAAACGAGGTCCCCTTTTTTAACGTGTAATTTGCGCATTTTTTTGTTTCGTTTTTTTGCGTTATAACACTTCTGGAGCGAGCGAAACGATCTTCATATTGATATCGCGCAACTCTCTAGCGACTGGCCCGAAAATACGGGTTCCACGCATTTCGCCTTGGTTGTTAAGAAGTACAACGGCGTTGTCATCAAAACGGATATATGATCCATCCTGACGGCGAACTTCCTTCTTGGTTCTTACAACGATAGCTTTAGATACGGTACCCTTCTTGATTTCGCCAGAAGGTATAGCACTCTTCACGGTAACAACGATTTTATCACCAATTCCGGCATATCGCTTACCTGTACCGCCAAGGACGCGGATGCAAAGGACTTCCTTTGCTCCGCTGTTATCTGCTACTGATAATCTACTTTCCTGCTGAATCATAATTATTTAACTCTTTCGATAATTTCAACAAGTCTCCAGCGCTTAGTCTTGCTCATAGGACGAGTCTCCATAATCTTTATGGTATCGCCTTCGCTGCAAGTATTAGTATCGTCGTGGGCTACAAATTTAGTAGTTTTATTGACGAATTTACCATATATAGGGTGTTTAACTTTACGTTTTACAGCAACAACTATGGATTTCTCCATCTTATTGCTGACAACGACCCCAGTTCTCTCTTTTCTAAGATTTCTTTCCATGGTTCACTTGCGTTACTTGTTCTGATCTTTTTGAGCAAGAATGGTGATCATGCGAGCAACATTCTTACGACTCTTCTTAATTAACATAGGGTTATCAAGAGGAGATACTGCATGATTGATTTTCATCTTCACCAGCTGCTCCCTCTCGGCGGCAATGCGCTCGAGGAGATCCTTGCTTGACATTTCTCTTACTTCGTTGGTTTTCATTTTGCTTCCTTCCTATTATTCAACGTAATCACGTCTTACGACGAATTTAGTATCAATTGGAAGCTTTTGAGCGCCAAGACGAAGAGCTTCCTTAGCTACTTCGAGAGGTACCCCCTCTGCCTCCATAATAATTCTGCCTGGTGATATCGGGGCAACGAATCCTTCTGGAGCACCCTTACCCTTACCCATACGTACTTCGGCAGGTTTTTTTGTGATAGGCTTATCAGGGAAGATACGAATCCAGATCTGTCCTTCACGCTTCATAAAACGAACCACGGCTTGACGAGCTGCCTCAATTTGGCGGCCAGTAATCCAGGTTTCTTCAAGAGCCTTGATGCCAAACGACCCAAAGGCAAGCTGATGTCCTCGTTGTGAGTTTCCCTTCATCTTGCCCTTTTGGACTCTTCTAAACTTTGTCTTTTTAGGCTGTAACATTTCTTAAAAGCTTTTCTCTTTCAACGATTACTTTCTTTTCTTCTTTGCACCGCCCTTGTTCTGGCGTGGAGCACCTCCTTGTGATGGAGCGCCTTGACCTTGATATCCTGCATTAGGAGAAAGGTCACGCTTTCCGTACACTAGGCCTTTGCAAATCCAAACTTTAACGCCTAATACACCAACCTTAGTAATAGCTTCGGCAAGTGAATAGTCAATATCAGCACGGAATGTATGCAAAGGAATACGACCCTCTTTGTAAGTTTCAGTACGAGCCATTTCTGCACCACCAACGCGGCCAGAGATTTGGATCTTAATACCTTCGGCGCCCATACGGATGGTAGAGGCAATTGCCATTTTAACGGCACGACGGTAAGATATACGTCCTTCTACTTGACGGGCGATATTGTTGGCTACGATAGCAGCATCGAGCTCAGGGCGTTTTACCTCAAAGATGTTAATCTGAACTTCTTTGCTGGTAATTTTCTTGAGCTCTTCTTTCAGCTTGTCTACCTCTTGACCGCCTTTTCCAATGATAATACCTGGACGGGCAGTGTGGATAGTAACCGTGATGAGCTTAAGCGTTCTTTCGATGACGATCTTAGCAAGGCTAGCCTTTGCCAGACGTGCATTAAGGTACTCGCGAATTCGGGTATCTTCAATCAGTTTCTGAGCGAAGCTATCTCCACCGAACCAGTTCGAATCCCATCCACGGATAATACCTAGACGGTTTGCTATTGGATTAACTTTTTGTCCCATTCGATTTAGCTTTTAACTTCTGTTTCTTTTTTTTCGCCAACCACGATAGTAACGTGGTTAGATCTCTTACGGATACGATGTGCACGGCCTTGAGGAGCGGGTTGAACCCTCTTCAACATTTTGCCTTCATCAACGAAAATTTCGGTTACGAAAAGGTTGGTCTCGTCAAGACGAGAGCCTTCGTTTTTCGCTTGCCAGTTGGCAATAGCCGAAAGCAACAGCGTTTCAAGCTTAATCGAAGCGTCTTTTTTGGTAAACTTAAGAATACCTAACGCTTTGTTGACTTCAATACCACGGATAAGGTCTGCTACCAGCCTCATCTTTCGTGGAGAGCTGGGACAGTTGCGAAGGATTGCAATTGCCTTCTGCTTCTTTTCGGCCTTATATTTTTCGGCCATTATTCTTTTTCTTGCACCCATTGTAATCTACGATCGATTTCGGTGTTAGCTACTATTTTTTCTTATTTCCGCCGTGTCCACGATAGGTACGAGTTGGAGCAAACTCTCCAAGCTTATGACCTACCATATTTTCGGTAACGTAAACAGGAATGAACTTGTTTCCGTTATGTACGGCTACAGTATGACCTACGAAGTCTGGAGAGATAACGCTGGCACGTGACCAAGTCTTGATAACAACTTTTTTGTCGTCTTCATTCATGTCAACGATGCGCTTCTCCAGTTTAGGCTCAATGTATGGTCCTTTCTTCAGTGAACGACTCATGGTGGATTCAATTAATCAGTTACTTCTTTCTTCTATTAATAATGAACTTAGAGGAGCCCTTTTTCTTGTTACGGGTCTTGTAGCCTTTAGCTGGTATGCCCTTACGCGATCTTGGGTGACCTCCTGACTGACGTCCTTCACCACCACCCATTGGGTGATCCACTGGGTTCATCGAAACACCTCTATTCCTAGGTCTACGTCCGAGCCATCTCTTTCTACCAGCTTTTCCGCTAACTTCGAGAGCATGATCGGGGTTGGATACTGTACCTACAGTTGCACGACAGGTAATAAGTACCATACGGGTTTCGCCTGATGGCAATTTTAGTATGGCGTATTTACCCTCACGGGCTAGTAGCTGGGCATAAGTACCGGCGCTACGTGCCATCACAGCACCTTGTCCGGGATGCAGCTCGATGTTGTGTACTACAGTACCGAGTGGCATTTCGCCCAATGGAAGTGTATTGCCAATTTCAGGAGCAGATCCTGGACCAGAAGCGATGGTTTGACCAACTTTAAGGCCTGTAGGTGCAATAATGTAACGCTTTTCCCCATCAGGGTAGGTTACCAATGCAATACGGGCACTACGGTTTGGATCATACTCAATCGTTTTCACGGTAGCGATCATTCCGTCTTTGTCTCTCTTGAAGTCAATGATACGGTACATCTTCTTATGACCACCACCAATGTAGCGCATGGTCATCTTTCCGGTGTTATTACGTCCACCACTTCTTTTGAGAGGCTTTAGCAACGATTTCTCAGGTGGCGAGCAAGTAATGTCGTCGAATCCACCTATAATCTTATGTCTGGTACCCGGTGTTACGGGTTTAAACTTCCTTAACGCCATTTCTCCTAGATATTGCTATAAAAATCAATCTTATCTCCACTCTGTAAGGTAACGATCGCCTTCTTAAACGAGTTGGTTTTACCCACAAGAAGTCCAGCCTTAGTAAAGCGTGATTTACTTTTACCAGCGTAACGCATTGTGTTTACGTCGGTAACAATAACGCCATAAAGATCTTGAACGGCCTTCTTGATTTCGATTTTGTTAGCCTTGTTATCAACTATGAAACCGTAACGATTCAATTTTTCGCCAAGAATCGTCATTTTTTCGGTTAGTATTGGCTTAAATATAATCTCCATTTCTAGTTGAATTACGATATACCAAACAATCTGTTAATAACCTCGAACGACCCTTCGGTCACGAGTAAGCTTTGCGCGTTCATCACGTCAAATGTGTTGAGATCAGCTGCACGAACTACCTTTACATTAGGCAGGTTACGAGCGGACAAGGCAACAACTGGATTAACGTCAGAAACTACGAAAAGTAGCTTGTGATCTGCAACCTTAAGGTTATTGATCACACTAGCGAAAGCTTTAGTTTTGGGGGCTTCGAAGTTGAAATCTTCAACTACATTGATGCCTAGACCCTTTGCTTTGTAAGCAAGTGCACTTTTACGTGCTACAACTTTAGTTTTCTTGTTAAGTTTAAAGCCGTAGTCGCGAGGTACAGGACCGAATACACGGCCTCCACCCTTGAAAAGTGGCGACTTAATGCTACCTGCACGAGCAGTACCGGTTCCCTTTTGACGCTTAATCTTGCGAGTTGAACCTGATATCTCGTTACGCTGCTTCGACTTTGCAGTTCCTTGACGTTGATTCGCCAGGTACTGTTTTACGTCGAGGTAGATACAGTGATCGTTAGGCTCAAAGCCAAAGATACTGTCTTGCAGGGTTACCTTTCTTCCGGTATCCTGACCGGCGGTGTTGTAAACTGCTAATTCCATTACTCCTCAATGATTAAGTATGAACCCTTTGCTCCAGGAATAGATCCCTTTACTAGTAGTAGGTTGTTCTCAGGGATCACCTTAAGAACTTTAAGGTTTGCTATCTTAACATTATCACCACCCATGCGGCCAGCCAAACGCTTGCCTTTGAATACGCGAGAAGGATAAGATGAAGCACCCAATGATCCTGGGTGACGTAGGCGGTTGTGCTGACCGTGGGTTTGACCACCAACACCACCAAAACCATGACGTTTTACAACACCCTGAAAACCTTTACCTTTTGAGATTCCGGTAATGTCCACCCAGTCGCCCTCGGTAAAGAGTTCGGCTACGGTTACTACATCTCCAAGAAGATACTCCTTAACAAAATCGTTGCCGAATTCTGCTAGCTTACGCTTTGGAGTGGTGTTAGCTTTCTTAAAGTGTCCTAAGAGGCTGTTGCTGGTTTGCTTTTCCTTCTTTTCGTCATAGGCAAGTTGAAGTGCAGAGTAACCATCTACTTCTGCATTTTTAACCTGCGTAACTACGCATGGACCAGCCTGAATAACAGTGCATGGAATGTTTTTTCCCTCGGCACTGAAAACGGAAGTCATTCCGATTTTTTTTCCAATTAGACCTGGCATTGTTTAAAAATTAATTATAACAGCTTTAGTAACTAAAGTTCTATCAAACCTTGATTTCCACTTCTACACCACTAGGTAGTTCGAGTTTCATAAGAGCATCAATGGTCTTAGGAGTCGAACTATAAATGTCGAGTAGACGCTTATAGGTGCATAGTTGAAACTGCTCGCGACTCTTCTTGTTAACGAAGGTAGAGCGGTTTACGGTGAAGATCTTCTTGTGGGTTGGTAGTGGAATTGGGCCACTTACCACTGCGCCGGTAGACTTCACAGTCTTAACGATCTTCTCAGCTGAATTGTCAACCAAGGTATGATCGTAAGATTTCAATTTGATTCTTATCTTTTGGCTCATTTTACTTTACTTTGTTGATTATTCTACACTCTTAACACGGCCTTGAGACTTCTCGATGATGTCCTTAGCCAAGTTTTGTGATACTGCTTCGTAGTGAGAGAACTCCATGGTAGAAGTAGCGCGACCTGAAGAAAGCGTACGAAGTACAGTTACGTATCCGAACATTTCTGAAAGAGGCACTTTAGCCTTTACTACGCGAGCACCACCCCTAGAGTCCATGTTCACGATTTGTCCACGGCGTTTGTTAAAGTCACCAATAACATCACCCATGTTCTCTTCTGGAGTAACTACCTCAACAGCCATGATTGGCTCAAGAAGTACTGGACGTGCTTTTGGAGAAGCCTGACGGAACGCGTTACGAGCACAGATTTCGAACGAAAGAGCATCCGAGTCAACGGCATGGAACGATCCATCCTTAAGTGTAACCTTAAGACTCTCTACGGTGTAACCTGCCAAACATCCATTAGCCATTGCCGAAGCAAATCCCTTTTGGATAGATGGAACGTATTCTTTAGGAATGTTACCACCCTTAAGGATATCAATGAACTGAAGACCGATGTGACCTTCGTCTGCTGGTCCAATTTCAACAATGATATCGGCAAACTTACCACGACCACCACTTTGCTTTTTGAACACTTCGCGGTGCTCAACTTTTCCGGTGATAGCTTCCTTGTAGTTAACCTGAGGTGCGCCTTGAGTAATTTCAACACCGAACTCACGACGTAGACGGTCTACGATGATTTCGAGGTGAAGTTCACCCATGCCGCTGATTACGGTTTGACCCGATTCCTGATCAGTTTTAACTGTAAAGGTTGGATCCTCTTCGGTAAGCTTGTTTAGAGCAACACCTAGCTTATCAAGGTCTTTTTGAGTTTTAGGCTCAATTGCAAGACCGATAACTGGCTCTGGGAAGCTCATTGATTCGAGAATAATCTTTCTATTTTCGTCGCAAACGGTATCACCAGTACGAACATCCTTAAAGCCTACTACCGCACAAATATCACCAGCTTCGATATAGTCTACTGGGTTTTGCTTGTTAGCGTGCATTTGGAAGATACGAGATACACGTTCCTTCTTGTTCGAGCGGGTATTGTACACGTACGTACCAGCATCTAGGCGACCAGAGTAGATACGAACGAATGCCAAACGACCTACAAATGGGTCAGTAGCAATCTTAAATGCTAAACCTGCAAGAGGCTCCTTAGCATCTGGTTTACGTTCTTCCTCTTCTTCAGTATCAGGGTTAATACCCATTACAGCTTCCACGTCGAATGGGCTTGGTAGGTACTGAATAACCGCGTCTAAAAGATACTGAACACCTTTATTCTTGAACGAAGAACCACACATCATAGGAACAACCTTCATAGCGATGGTTGCCTGACGAAGTGCAGCGATAATTTGCTCTGGAGAGATTGAATCTGGATCGTCAAAGAACATTTCCATAAGAGTGTCGTCGAATTCAGCGATTGCTTCTACAAGCTTTCCTCTGTACTCAGCAACTTCGGCTTCGAATTCTGCAGGAACTTCTAAAACGTTAAACGGATCTTTCTCGTTGTTGCTATCCCAAACGTATGCCTTCTTGTAAACGAGGTCGATAATACCACGGAACTTATCTTCTGCTCCAATTGGAATCACAATAGGTACAGGATTCGCGCCAAGACGCTCTTTAACCTGTGACACTACGCTGAAGAAATCGGCACCTGTACGGTCCATCTTGTTTACGTATCCGATACGAGGAACTTTGTACTTATCTGCCTGACGCCATACGGTTTCAGATTGAGGCTCAACACCACCAACTGCACAGAAAGTTGCAACAGCACCATCAAGAACACGGAGCGAGCGCTCTACCTCAACGGTAAAGTCAACGTGCCCTGGAGTGTCAATGATATTAATTTTGAAGATTTTATCTTCGAAATTCCAGAAGGTTGTAGTCGCAGCAGAGGTAATGGTAATACCACGCTCCTGCTCCTGTACCATCCAGTCCATGGTAGCACCACCATCATGTACTTCACCGATTTTGTGTGTCTTTCCGGTGAAGTAAAGGATACGCTCGGTAGTTGTAGTCTTACCTGCGTCGATGTGCGCCATGATCCCAATATTTCTAGTATTGTGTAAATCTTTGCTCATGAGTGCTGTACCTTTTCGTCAAATTTGTTAATTAAAATCTGAAGTGAGCAAAAGCCTTGTTCGCTTCAGCCATCTTGTGCATATCTTCTTTACGCTTATATGCACTACCCTCTTCGTTATAAGCAGCCATTACTTCTGCAGCAAGCTTCTCAGCCATGGTACGTCCCGAACGTCTACGAGAGTACATGATGAGGTTTTTCATTGCAAGAGACATCTTTCTTTCTGCTCTAACTTCGATAGGCACCTGAAAGGTTGCACCACCAACACGACGAGATTTAACCTCTACGTGAGGGGTGATGTTGTCAATCGCTTTTTTCCATATTTCTAAAGGAGCCTTTTCTGAGTCCTTCATCTTCTCACCTACGAGTTCCATTGCATCATAAAAGATGGTGTAGGCAATACTCTTCTTTCCATCCAACATCAGGTTGTTTACGAACCTGGTAACAAGGGTATCCTTGAACTTTGGATCTGGAAGTAGAATCCTTTTTTTAGGCTTCGTCTTTCTCATCTAACTGAATTCTAAATAGTTTCTAATTACTTCTTCTTGCCTTTTGCTGGAGTTGCTGCGCCTTTTGCACCTGCTTTTCCTGCTTTAGGTTTCTTAGTTCCGTACTTAGAACGACGTTGGTTACGTCCTTCTACACCAGCGGCATCTAATGCACCGCGAACAAGGTGATAGCGAACACCTGGTAGGTCCTTTACACGACCGCCACGAACTAGCACAATAGAGTGCTCTTGAAGGTTGTGACCTTCACCTGGAATGTAAGCGGTTACTTCTAACCCGTTGGTAAGACGAACACGAGCTACTTTACGCATAGCTGAGTTTGGCTTCTTAGGGGTTGTTGTATACACGCGGGTACATACACCACGACGTTGTGGGCATGCGTCCAAAGCAGGAGCCTTACTCTTGTACTCCTTCTTTGTCCTTCCTTTTCTAACTAACTGTTGAATAGTAGGCATAAAAGTTACTTGCTTTTGTTTTGTAACGATTTCTAGGTACACTTAACAAATTGGCTTGCAAAGGTATTTCTTTTTTTCATAAACGCCAAGCATTTACACGCCCAATTAAAAGTATTTCTATTGCTTCTGAACCATTTACGAAAGCGGCAGAAACCAGAAAAAGCAACTTTTAGACTGAATCACCCCGTAACACGCTAGTAGTTGGATACGTGACATTTGCAGATGTATTTATATAGTATAAAGTTTAAGCAAACAAATGCCCTAAAAAAGGGCTGACGAAGAAAGATATTGCTCAAAACGCCTGATGTTTTACGAATATTTAACTATGTCTTACGACATTTGTCGCCCTCACGAGACGATTTACACCATAAAACACCCGCCGTTAAGTCTCGGGCTGTACGTGTCGATAGGATAATCCGCAGAATGGAGTGCTAAAATTGCAGGATCGTTTCATTATATATAGGTATAGCAGAACATGCACCCCGAACCAAGGTAAAGAGTATAGCAGATGCTGACAGCACCACAAAAACAGGGCATGCTCAGGCATGGTTAAACCACCTGCATTCGCCACCATCGCACGGTTTGCTACTCTACTCTACTCTACTCCCCCCTCGCACACCCGAACCGTCCATCCCATACCAGCTGTTTAGGAATGTATGCTACAACTCGTGCTATTGAGTACACCTGCTCCGTTTTCTGTTCCTGCTCGCCTACACCACTCTGCTAAAAGTACCAGCTGCTATATCCCACATGATAGTGGCGCAGCCCATGCTAACCATAGCCCCCCAATGGGCACCTTGTGCAGATTGCACCCCGAAGAAACGGTTTAACCTAAACGCTACTTTAACCGACATTAAGCGGCGATAAAGAAGCCGCATCCTGCAAAAAAGAAGCATTTCCTCCGAATTTCAAGTACGACGACATCCTGCTGAGGACAAAATACGTCGTACAGGGTAGCTAGCCGAAAAATTGCTGAAGTAGGTTTACCCCAGCACTGTATACGCTCCAGACTCATCGAATACCTTAGCATAGCGCCTCAATACCACCGATACGAAACCCGATATCTTTATTTTCAAAATTATTTACTGTTATTTAATAGTAAAAGTACATTTTGTCGATCTTTTTAATAACTTTCGAATTGTCAAACGCGCCAAAACTAGAAGGTACGGGAGACAGCAACACAACCAAAAACTAAAAAAGTTCCTTATGAGAACGTACCAAACTAACGAAATCAAGAATGTGGTTTTGCTTGGCAACTCAGGTGCTGGCAAAACCACTATAGCGGAAGGGATGCTATACGAGGGCAAAGTCATCGACCGTAGAGGAAGTGTTGACGCCCAAAATACCGTATCGGACTACGCCGAGGTGGAGCATATCTACAAGCGTTCTATCTTCTCTACGGTTCTGTTTACCGAGTATCTCGACCATAAGCTTAACATTGTAGACACCGCCGGCTCCGACGACTTTTCGGGCGGCGTATTCTCGGCCTTCCGAATTGCCGATACCGGAATCATGGTGGTTAACGCCATCAACGGTGTTGAGGTTGGAACTCAAATCTTTGGCCGTTATGCCGAAGAGTACGAAAAACCCTTTATTTTGGCCGTTAACCAGCTCGACCACGAGAAGGCGAACTGGGAAAACACCATCGAATCGCTACAAAAGACCTTTGGAAAAAAGGTTGTTATAATACAGTATCCCATATCGACAGGGTCGAGTTTCGATGCTTTTGTTGATGTGCTTACCATGAAGATGTACAAGCACGAAGGCGAAAGCGGCATCGTTCACGAGCTGCCGATACCGGAAGAGGAAGAGGGCAACGCCAACAAGCTCCACAATAAGCTCGTTGAGGCTGCTGCCGAAAACGACGACGCCCTAATGGAGCTGTTCTTCGAAAGAGGATCGCTATCGGAAGAGGACATTAGAATCGGCCTACGTAAGGGGATCGCCCACCGCGATATATTCCCTGTACTCTGCCTGTCGGCCAAGAAGGATGTAGGAATCCGCCGTTTGATGGAATTCCTCATCACCAATACCCCTAGCCCCAACCAAAAGCCAAAGCCAACTACCCTCGACGGTACCGAGGTGGCTTTCGATTCGGCAGGCGCACCTTGCATTTTCATCTTTAAAACTCAGATAGAGCAGCACCTTGGCGAGATCAGCTACTTTAAGGTGATTTCGGGAAAGGTAACCGAAGGTGTCGAGCTGATGAACAACAACAACGGCACACGCGAAAAGATATCACAGCTGTACGTTACCGCCGGCAAAAACCGGGTTAAGGTTACCGAGCTACGTGCCGGCGATGTGGGCTGCACCGTTAAGCTGAAAAACACCAAAACCAGTCACACCTTGGCTGGTGGTGGCAAAACTTGGCAGTTTGCCCCAATGACCTTCCCCGAGCCAAAGTTTAGAACTGCGGTAAAACCCAAGAATCAGGCCGACGAGGAGAAGCTCGGCGAGCTGCTAAACAAGGCACGTATGGAGGATCCTACCATCTTGGTAGAATACTCGAAGGAGCTCAAGCAAACCATCATTTCGGGACAGGGCGAGCATCACCTCAACATCCTGAAATGGCAGCTGGCGAACAACAACAAGCTCGACATCGAATTTTACGCCCCTAAGATTCCCTATCGCGAAACCATCACCAAGGTAGCCTTTGCCAGCTACCGCCACCGGAAGCAATCGGGTGGTGCCGGACAGTTTGGCGAGGTACACATCATTATAGAGCCCATAGTGGAAGGCGTTGAAGCCAAATCGAAGTTTAAATACGAGGGCAAGGAGCTAAACCTGAACCTAAATAAGGGCAAGGAGCTACTCCCACTCGACTGGGGTGGCAGCCTGGAGTTCTACAACTGCATCGTTGGAGGGGCTATCGATACCCGATTCCTGCCAGCTATCCTTAAGGGGATCATGGAAAAGATGGAGGAAGGGCCGCTTACCGGTTCGTACGCCCGCGACATTCGCGTGTACGTGTACGATGGCAAGATGCACCCGGTTGACTCCAACGAAATATCGTTTAAGCTGGCCGGCCGCAACGCCTTTAAGGAGGCCTTTAAAAATGCAGGGCCTAAAATTATGGAGCCAATTTACGACGTAACCGTACTGGTTCCGGCCGATAAGATGGGCGATGTGATGAGCGACCTGCAAAACCGCCGCGCCATAATCGAAGGGATGAGCAGCACCAAAGGTTTCGAGAAGCTCGTTGCTAGAGTACCACTTGCCGAGATGCACAAGTACTCCACCACGCTCAGCTCGCTTACCAGCGGTAGGGCAACCTACAACATGAAATTCTCGAGCTACGAGCAAGTACCTGCAGATGTTCAGGAAAAGTTGCTACGAGCATACGAGGCAGTGGCAGTCGAGGATTAGTCCTGCGACACCAATACCTACTTTTAAAGAGAGGGATTGCCGAAGGGTGATCCCTCTCTTTTTGTGGGATAAAGTTTTTTTGAAAGGAAGTTAGAAGAAGTTAAAGAATAGGGAAGGCGATGTAGAAGAACTGAAGGGGACTGTATACTAGGAAAGGATTGCACACCCTCACCATTCGGTCAAGCTGACGGTTCGTTCCAATAGCATTACCCAGTGCTGAGTGTAGCGTCCTCGCTACACTCGGGTACGACAGGCCTCTGGCCTATACATCCCAAAAGTAAAAGATCATACGGCCTGAGGCCGAAAATACAAAAGCGCAGGCAGAGCCTACGCTTAGCACTAGGCCTGATGAACCGCCAAGCGGCGTTGAGGAGAGATTCCCTCGTTCGGCGGAGGGTGTGCCTCCGCCGAATCTATTCTGCAGGCTATAGCCTGCAATAACAGAACTGCGAAGACAGACCCCATCGCCCAACAGAGTTGGTTCAGAATCACTGTTGACGAGCAGCTGTCATGCCCATCGTTTAATTTTAAGAGCGAAAATCCTGCTTGGGATGCTTTTGAATACCCTGCAAACAGGAATCTGCAGATTCCAGGGGTAAAAAAACATTTTTGGAGGTGGAATCTGCAGATGCAAGGACTAAAAAAGTTTTGTTGGTGGTGGGATCTGCAGATTCCAGGGCTGCAAAAACATTTTTTATAC
>CAXYUU010000002.1:0-38034 GCA_964292015.1 uncultured Acetobacteroides sp. | reverse complement strand
TGCCTGCATATACGGGTAAGCGAATTTTACCAGCACCGAATGCCATTTGTCGCCAGCTTTTTTACCCGCACCACTCTGGTGTTGGTATCCCTCACCCAAATGGTTACTTTGGTTTAGGCAAGCATCCTTACCGAGCTTCATCCGTTTAGTACCCCGTTACCTAGGCCAATACCCTTTTTTTGTGTAAATGTTGTTACATTTTACCTGTTTTCTAGAAATTAGGTGAAAGTACCTAGCGACGATCCAAAAAAAAGGTTAATATTTGTAGTTACTATGGGGGTAGAAGGTTTGAAATGGGGTGCTGTAGCTGCTTGCATTCGTCCTAATCTCCATAGACAGGCTTTAAAGCCACACTTGCTAATTAGATCATTACGCTATCTTTTTTATATACATTAGGCCATGGGTAAGGGACATACTGCAACTACCGCTCAACGACGTTTTACGTGCGCTTCGCTTTTACTGCTATTTCTGCTGCTCGCTCCGGTATTGGGGTGGGGGCAAAAGACCTTCTACTCCTATAAAAACGGATTTTGGAATAATGCAGATACCTGGACGCTAGATCCAACAGGAACAACACCCGTTGGAGCAGCCATCCCCACAAGCGCCGATAACGTGGTAATCCGTAATGGCGATGTGATCTCTTTTACTACTGGTGCTACCATAAAAGCTAAAGCCATCGAAGTGGAGAGTGGCGCAGTTCTCGATCTTGGAAATACTACAGGACATACCCTTGGTGATGTTAACGGTAAGGGGCTGCTGCGCATCTCCTCTACCACGCTGCCCTCATTTGGGAATGGAAACTTTAATAGCGCAGGCGGTGGAACGGTGGAGATATATGCTGACGATGATATTGAATTAACAGATGCAGCTACCTATAATAATCTTATTCTGAACTTTTTATCTAGCAGTAATAAATTAATTATAGGTGGTTTGGATGAGTATACCCTTACCATTAACGGAGCATTGACAATTAAGCGTGGTGGATTGCAGATTAATAATGGTAGTGATTATGCTAAGACTGTAGAGGTTAATGGAGATATAGCTGTGTATTCGGCAGGATCTATTACTGTGGGGAATAACTACGACACTGATCCTATAAACAAGGTTATATTAAAAGGTGATCTGATAAATAATGGGGGGAATGTGTCTTTCTATTCGATAAAAACATGGTGGGGTTTTCCATATAGGAATAGCGCAACTGTTACCTTTAATAACCCAACCAAAGATCAGCTGCTACAATGTAATGGCACTACCATGTTTTGGAATTTGGTAGTCAATAAGGGTGTCGATGACACCTACATGCTGGATGTGCAGGCGAATGCTGCAGGTAATTTTACTATTGATGGGTCGTTTGCTTCAGACATATCAAACGAAAGCATACCTGGGAGCGTTATAAATAATAAAGCGTTGGATATTTTTGCAGGTACGTTGAGGTTAGGTAAGAATATCTCATTACCAGGTATCGCAACTAATCAAAATACTTTTGCGATAGATAGTGATGCTCAATTATGGTTGGATGGTGCCAATGTGGCAACTATCGATGCAGGAAGTGCTAATAATGAATGTGTTATTATTTACGGTAAACTGAAAATTACTGGTAACAGTATATTCTCATCACCAGGTTCCGAAGGTATTATTATTCGTGGTGCAGGTATTTACGAGCAGAGTGGAGGAACTTCAACGGCTGGTGTTTTACGAACTTCTGCACGTGGTAACTATGGAGAGCACCGTGGAGGTGTAATAATGACTGGTGGAACTCTCAACATTACAGGAAATGTTTCTGCAGATCAGTATGCGGCATTTTCACTGCCATATCCGAGTAATATTTTTCAGATAAGTGGAGATGCTTTAATAAATATACAAAACTCCACTAATGCTCCAGGTTCAAAAAAAGTACCACCAGGGAAGGGGCATCTATTAAGCATTTTGCTCAGCATGGACCCTAAGAATGCCAGTCTAACAGGGGGAACGGTTATCGTAAGGGCGGATAGCCGTAATGCAGGCATTGTTTCAAAAGTCCCCTTTTATAATCTGCAGCTTTTGGGCTCTGGCGGTAATACAATTGTTATAAGTAGCTATAAGGGCTATAAATCTACTACAACTGGTGATGCCCCTATGGAAAAGGTTCCCTTGCAAGCATTGGTCGTGAAGAAAGACTTGACCGTACAAACTGGTTCGGGTAGTATAACATTTGATGCAAATAACCAAGATGTAACAGTTGGTGAGGATATGCTTATAAGTGCAAATTCAACCTACACCCCAGGCGCCAACACCACCCGCTTTAACGGAAGCCGTCCACAAACCTACACCAACAACGGGACTGCCAACCTTAATAACGTGGAGCTGGTAGGTGCTAGTACCTACCTTACTACCAAAACTTCCATGCAGATTACTAGTGACCTAACCATTGGCGATGGCACAACACTTTACGACGAGGGTAAGACGGTTACGGTTGATGGAAACATAACCAATAGCGGAAAGCATGTAAGTACGGGTAGCGGTAGTGTTACCATGTCGGGTAGCGGGAGTACTATTGGAGGTTCGGGTAATGGCGTGTTTGGCGTGCTAGCCCTTACGGGAGGTAATGCTACGCTTGCTGCCAACCAAACGTTTGCAGGAAGTACATCGGCACTTCGGTTGGTTAATGGCCTCCTCGATATTGGCTCGTATAGGCTAACCCTAGGCCCTAATGCATCGGTATTTAGCGATATCGGAACAGGCTCCTCCTTCACGGCGGCCAAAATGGTAAAGACGGGAGGGCTGCTCTCCGACGAGGGGGTAGTGAAGGATTACAGAGGAGGTACATATACCTATCCCTACTCTTTTACCTATCCTGTAGGCTTTGGTAGCAGCTACCATCCGGCAACGCTTAAGCTTAACGTTGCCCCTACCCTGCTGGGGCAGGTTACCGTTAAGCCGGTAAGTGGTGCACATCCGCTGGCTGATGCTACCAAGAGCCTTGCCTGCTACTGGAAGACTAGCGCAACCAAATTTGACGGGTTAAGTGCTGACTGGGCATTTAAGTACCTACAAAGTGCCGATGTAAAACCAAATGAAAACGATGAGAAAACCTATATAGGTGCGCTTTTCAGAAATAATGGGTGGATAACCGATCAGTCTGTTGTGGCCATAGATAAACCTAACGATAACATAACCTCTACCAACCAATTGTTAGTTGATGGGGAGTACACCGCAGGTTTACTTGAGGCCTTTACTGCGCCTAAGATATTTTATAGTATTACAGCTACCGGAAACTGGGATGTTTCCAGTACATGGTCTAGCACTCCGGGAGGGCCTGCAGGCTCCACTACTCCCGATGCCAGCTCCATTGTGGTTATTGGCGAAGGATTGAATGGTAGTACTAGCAACCATGAAGTTATAATACCTGCTGCTTTATCAAGTGCTGTC
This sequence comes from uncultured Acetobacteroides sp., assembly GCA_964292015.1. Taxonomy (GTDB): domain Bacteria; phylum Bacteroidota; class Bacteroidia; order Bacteroidales; family ZOR0009; genus Acetobacteroides. The sequence continues at coordinate 34,626 of CAXYUU010000002.1, read as the reverse complement.
TGCAAGCGTTTAACCATCAAATCAGGGTCGATCCTCAATGTTATGATTCCAACAGGAACATCGACCCGTAATTTTGGATACATTGCCGATCAGACGCAGGGAGGCGGTGGTACGCTAAAGGTGGAGTTGGCGGCTGCAACCGCGCTACCTGGTGGCGATTTCTCCGACTTTTGCGGAGTTAACGGGGGGACTGTCGAGTATTATGGAGCCGAATCGAGAATATTACCAGCACCTCCTCAAGGTACGTACTACAATTTGGTGCTGTCTCCCGATCCCAGTGTTAGGTACACTTTTGCGAGTGGAAAAAATACCATTTATAACGATTTAACCTATTCAGGAAAGGCTTCAAACAGTGAGGTGGTTACGAGTACTACTTCTACGAGCATTTCGGTAGGAGGTAGTTTGCTGTTGAAACAGGGTGGGTTTTATTTCTGGAATACAGGAACTCATAAGTTAGATGTAGCAAAAGATGTGCTGGTTGATGCTGAGGCTAACCTTAGGATTACGGGAGGATCTGGACACACAATCAGCATTGGGGAAAACCTTAGGGCTGATGGTTCATTTGATGCTCGCTATGCAATAACAACGTTTAAAGGAGTAGTTTCGGGCGTTGTTTCTGGTAGCAGTAATGTTTACATAAATGATTTGGTGGTTGATAAGGGTATGTCGGTATCAACAAAACTAACGATAAGCAATAGCAATACCACCATTAACGGTTCTACCAGCTTGTTAAATGGGGAACTCTTAATAAATGGCGGCGCAACGTTGAACATTAACCATCCTACGGGTAGTGGATTTACCATACCATCAACAGCCGCGCTTACTGTTGATAACCCTTCGGCAGAAGTAACCGTTAATAGTGGCGCCAACGGTAACGATGGAGATATTCTACTTTTTGGAACTTTAGGTATTAAGCAGGGTAATTTGTATGTTGGGCCTGCTAATGGGCCAGATAACTATGACATTGAGATAGGGGCTAGCGGAGAGCCCACCATTCGAGTTGATGGTGGTAATCTCTATGTTGGTGGACAGATACGCCGTAGCGTTGCCCAGTTTGTAGGATCGCTGCGCTACTATCAGAATGGTGGTACGGTACATATTCTTGGAAAGAGTCAGAATGATAGACCCAACTATTCCTTATCTACATTTAGGAATTCGCAAAGAGCCAAGTTTGAGGTGTTAAATCCTGGTTCTGTTTTCAGCATGAAGGGGGGAACTCTCCGAATTGCAGAAGGCGGAGGAGGTAGCTTTGGAGATTTAAATATCGATCCAGAGTCGGCTACCGTTTCGGGAGGTGTTGTTGAACTGGGTTATTCAGGTTCAAGTAATAAGAATATCAAGCTTTCGGCTTCCTGTCTTTTGCCATCGGTAGTTGTAGGTAGTAGTATTACCGCTACCAATACGATTTACCCATTGCGGCTGCTTAACGATTTAACTATCATCTCAAGTGGTACGTTTAAGGCTAATGGGCTTGACCTCGCTATAGGGCGATCGTTGTTTAACTATACGCCCAATACCGGTTTTCAGCATGATGCTGCATCAGGTGCAACTCAAACAACTACCTTTAATAGTAGCGTAGATGGCCAAATTGTAGGTTCATCAGGAAGTAGTGTAACCTTTTCTTCTCTTATAGTAAATAAGCCAAGCGCAAAGCTAACATTGGGCACCACCTCAAATGTGCTTGTCGAAAAGTTGCTCGATTTATCGGCAGGTACGTTTCAAGATAAGGGTAATACCATAACGGTTAAGGGCGACATGAAGAATACCGGTATTCACGAGAGTGATGCGAACGCCGCTACGGGTGTTGTGTTCGACGGGGCAATTGCCTACGGTACAGCTCAGGTGGCACAACGTGTCTGGAGCGATGTTAAGGGGGTGTTTGGTAACGTTACCATCAAAAACGGCACCGGAGTAACTTTCGACGATGAGTTTACCCTTAATAATCGGCTAACATTTAGCAAGGGGATTTTGAATATCGACGAGAACCTGCTACGACTTGGCGTTAACGCCGAAATTTCGGGAACTACCGATAATACCAAGTACATTATGACAAACGGTATTTATCGCGATAAGGGGGTTGAGAAAGAATTCCCCAAATTGGCTACTGAAGTAAAGTTTGTTTACCCAATAGGGGTTGCAGGAGGGAAGTATACCCCTGCAACTATTACTTTAAGCAACAACAATGTCGATAAAGGTAGCGTGCGGGTGCTGCCAATTAACTCTGAGCACCCTATGCTGGTCGACCCTAAAATCAATTTCCCTAACCTCGACTACTACTGGATAGTAGAACCATCTGATAATCTTGCAGGTTATACAGCAAAAATGAGCTTTACCTATGTTAGCTCTTTGGTTTGGGATTCAAAATCTAGGGTGGGAAGATTTGTAACGGATAACTGGTACCCGTTAAGAGGTTTTCCCATTACCGATGTACCAATTAATACAACCAATAAAACTTTTACCATCTCTAATAAAGACTACTTAAAAGGGGAGTATACCATTGCTCATACAAATAACCTGTATGGCAAACCTGTTTACTACTCGAATACTTATGATATTAACGGAAATTGGGATATAGGGGCTACTTGGTTAGTGAAGAATCCAGACGACCTAGATGTGCCTACAAATTATACGGTGCCAACAAATGGACCTAATGGGCACCGGGTGATAATTAAAGATAGACATACCGTTACAATTACCCGCGATAAGGAACAGGCATACAGCCTCGAACTTAATGGAACCCTCGACTTAGGGAATAAAATATACCATGATTTCCGTAAGCTATCGGGTGTGGGTACGTTAAAAATAGGTGCATTTGGAGGTCAGTTTCTACCACCTGGTGGCGATCTTACTGCTTTTACCAATCAAAATACATCTACCATCGAGTTAAATGGTAATGGAACTTTAGATGCACGCTTTACCGACTTTCCTAACCTCAACTTTACAGGTGCGGGTGATAAGGTTATGCCGATTTCGCTCAACTCGCGCTACCATACCGTTTACGGGAATTTGACAATTAGCGCAGGTGTTGTTAAGAAGTTAGGTTCTTCTAATCAAGGTATTCTACGTCTTTATGGTAGTTGGGATAATAAGGTTGGTGCCGGTGCATGGGTGCCAGGTACCTCGCAGGTGCAGCTGGTGGGCGATGGTGCGCAAGCTGTAAGCGTTGTAGGTGCAATGCCAGAACAGTTCTACAACCTACAGCTACAAAAGAATCAGAATTCGCAAAAGGTATCCTTAAGTTCCTCGGTAGATGTTACCAACCTGCTATCGCTAAATAGAGGTGTCGCTGATGTTGCAACGGGCAAGGTGCTACGCCTAACATCTACAGGTGCTGGCTATACGCGCAGTGGTTACGCCATTGTAGATGCTTTTGTAGAGGGGGCTATGCAGAAGAGTATGCTTTCAGGAAGTACGTTCAACTTCCCTGTTGGTGATGTAGACCATTCGGCTCCTGTTAGCGTGGTGAGCACCTCCACATCAGCAACACCCTGCTACTGGGAGACTCAGTACTATAAGGCAAAACATATTAATGTAGACTCATACGATAAAGCACAGCTGAGCAGCATAAGCGATAGGGAGTACTGGCGAATTAAAAATACCTCTTCTGGAGCAACCGATAAGGCTTACGTTCGTTTGCAGTGGGATGACTTTAGCGGTATGCCAACCGTATCGCAGAGCATGAGTAAAATTCGCGTTGCCGAGTACAATGGGTCTATGTGGAATTCGGTGAGCGATGTTGCCAATGTGGATAAAACGGCAAAAACGGTGCAAACATCTACTCAGCGTCCTAATGCCAATGCGGATAAGTTCTATACACTTTCGTTGGCAGGTATGCCTACAGCGGTAATTTCTACACCAAATCCCACCGAGATTTGTGGAGGTGAGTCTACCAATATTACGCTAACCATGACAGGTGTTGGCCCATGGAAGATTCAGTATGCTGTGGATGGTGGTACTTCTGTTCCTTTAGAAATTCCAACATCACCTTTTACCTTTGCGCTAACAGGTAGCGATATTGGGTCGGCAGTAGATAAGGATGTCGACCATAAGGTAAAGGTGGTTTATGTAAAAGATGCAACAGGCGATGAGAACTATCTCGCCTCAAATGAGATCGGGGTTAAGGTGAAGCGCACGCCTAATCCGGTAATAACAGGACCAAACCCATCGATGCAATCAGCTGCTGGGGTAAAGTATTCGGTTGTTGGCGTTGCTGGTGATGCCTATTCGTGGAGCATTACTGGTGGTACTATTACTACTGGGCAGGGAACTAAGGAGGTAACGGTAACTTGGGGTACGACTTCTCCTGGTACTATATCTGTTACAGAAACATCGCCAGCACGTATAGCACCCTCTACTAGTTGCCCTGTTACTGCTTCGCTGTTAGTTAGCTTAGATACAAAACCAAAACCAAAAATTGTGGCTAACCCAATAGATGCACCATGTGTTAATGGTATAGTTGCATATTCTACTACTAACTATTCGGGGAATACTTATTTGTGGAATATCCCCGGTATTTCGGGTACTGATTACGACATTGTATTGGGTTCATCTTCATCTGCTAGTGTTAGCATCTGTTGGAAAACTGCTGGCTCCCGTCAACTAAAGGTCACAGAAACAAAGAGTGGAACTTCGGATGTAGATTTAATGGATATACAGGTTAACTCCTACCCATTGGCAGACAGGGGTGTTTCTGATGTATCGGTATGTAAGGGGAAGAGTGCTACTATTTCGGTAGCAAATTCTGAGTCGGGTGCATCGTACCAATTGTACGATGGAACAGGTACTGCCGTTGGTGCAGCCATTAATGGTAATGGTAGCACTATTACCATAGCGCCAACTATTAGTGTACCTAAGGGTGTTTACACCAGCTACGAGGTAAGGGCTAATATAGGAAAGTGTCAAACCCCACTTACAGATAAACCTCAAATAACAGTATTTGACCCTATCCCAACCCTTGTTTCTGATAAGGGAACCGATGTGTGTAGTGGAGATCCAATTAAGTTTACCGCTTACGACAATGCAGTTGCGCCAGCTGGTACGGTAACGTTTTACCTGAATGGTAATCCGGTACCAGCTGATAAGGTTGTTGATAATATCTACACAACAGCAACGCTTGTAAATGGTGATAAGGTTTATGCTGTAATAAATAATGGTGCATGTAGCGTCAATGCCCCTGAGTTAACGATGACAGTTAAGCAGTGTCAGCCATCAGATCCGGTAAACAGTCCAACCGTAGATAATGCTAGCGCTTGTGTTAGTACCGCCTCGCAAACAAATGTTACCAATGTTGCTTTAGATAAGCTTCCTGCTGGTGCCACCTCACTTACCTGGTCAGTTACTGCAGGTAGTGGAACGATTACTTCTACAGATCTGTTAACTGCAAAGGTTGTTTGGGAAGTTGGCTATAGTGGTAAGGCAACTATTTCCGTTAAGGGTAAAAACCTTAGTGGTGAAAGTGTTAACTCTAAAACGGTTGATGTTACAGTAGTAAAGGTTAACCCTGGTACCATTAAGATAGATTTGGGTGAACCAGCCTGTTTTAAAATGGGTACTCCTGTTGATTTATCCAATGATGTTACAGCCTCTGTTAACCCAAGCGCAACGCCAACCTACTCGTGGGAATTGCAAACAGATGATGGTGCAGGTGGTTGGCAGGCTAGCTGGCAGAGTATAAGTGGTGCAAACACATCAACATATTCGATTACAACAATGGACATCGGTGTGCAAAAGGTGCTGAAGATGCAGGTTCGTCGTGTGGCATCCTCTTCTGGGTGTACTGATGTTTCGAATACAGTTACGGTAAATAGGCAGCCCATTACCGGCCCTCCCTACCACGTAGGCAACAGCGTGGCAAAATAGAATACATAAAGGCTACCTCAATTTGAGGTGGCCTTTTTTTTATATCACGTTGCACGTTTGAGGTTCGTTGTCCCCTCCTTTGTACCCTTTATGACTATGGACGAAAAGATGGAGAATAGATAAACACTGTGGCCTTTGCCGCTAGTGGGTATAGCTAGGAGGGGGGGCTGTATATGCCTTTTACCTGTACTATGGTACAAGACCTTACCCCCTGTAAAAAATCGTTTAGCCGGAGCGGTGTGGTGATTGCATTACCAAAAAAAAAGTTAATATTTGTACGCTAGTAGGCATACTGCTACTATTTGAATCGAACTTGTCTATTTGTATCGGACAGGTCATTTTTAATTGGACTTATCATTTTTAATTGATTGCACTGTACAGGAGTGTACACCTGCATTTATAATTGTAATACACCACTAGGCAATGGGTAAGGGAAATACTGTAACCACCACACAACGGGGCTGTAAGCTCGCTACTATACTGTTATTACTACTTGCTCCGGTGTTGGGGTGGGGGCAGAATAACTATATAGGTGCTTCTAATGGAAGTTGGGGAATCTCCTCGAATTGGAGTTTAGGACATATACCAACCTCTAGTGAGGATGTTGTTATTACATCAACAGGTAATTATGTGGTGAATCTTAATGGTAATTACTCCTGTAAGTCACTTAAAATTTCAGTCAAAGGAAATATAAATGGTGCTCGAACAGTACAGTTAAATATTCTATCAGGTAAAATACTTACAGTACTCGGTAATATTTCAATAGAAAATACAAGTACCCGTAATACCAAAAATGCAATAGTAAATGTAGATGGAGAACTGGTTGGTAATTCTTTAACATTTACAGAATCCGCTAATGATGCTAGAGATGTTAGTCTTGATATTAATGGTACTGGTAAGGTAACTATAAATGGAGACATAGTATTAGGCAGCTCTGCTAATAGATCGGATATTACTATGAATGGTGCCTCTCAACTTTTTGTATTAGGCAATTTCCCTAATAACGGAGGAACTTTTAATTGTGGTAGTGGTACTGTCAACTACAACGGCATAGATGCGCAGTCGGTTGGTGCTTATACCTATAACAACCTTACCGTTGCAGGTGGTGGCACCAAGACTATGCAGGGAAGCGTTACCGTTGGTGGTGCACTCGACCTGCAGCAGGGGGCTTTAGACATTGGGGCCAACACCCTTACTCTTTCGGGTACTACAACTCGTACAGGTGCCGCATCGGGAACTATTACTGGCGGAGCAACTAGCAGTATAAGTGTAACCGGTACTGGTGCGCTTGGTACGCTATACCTTACCTCTGGCAGCCAAACGTTGAATAACCTTACCCTTAATCGTACCATTTCGGGTATAGTAGCGCTGGGTTCTCCATTATCTATTGGTGGAACATTAACCTTAACTAGCGGCAAGCTGCAGCTAGGCGATAACGACCTTACCATTACCAATACGAGTGCTGCAGCCATAACTGGTACGTACTTGAACACAACCATGGTGGAGACTAATGGCTCGGGTAGTTTGGTAAAGGAGGGGAGTGCCAATGGCGATTTTGCGTTGACCTATCCCGTAGGAACGGGCACCTCGTACACGCCTATACAATTAAATACTCTTTCGGTGGCAACCGTCGCTCCTGCTTCGTGGGTTAAGGTTCGTAGTGTTGCCTCTGTGGCACCATCGGGTACAGGTACAAACGCTATACAACGACATTGGATAACTTCGACTAGTGGTTTTAGTGGTTCCCTGCTTGCCGATGTTCGCTTTACATATAACCCCGCTATTGTACCGACAGGCGATGTGTCTACGGGAACTGCGGGTACACAAGATATGGTGTATATGCAAACTTCGACTGGAGTTTGGGCTTTTCCTGGTGGTGCGAGTGCAATGGGAATAAACCCGCTAAGAGCTTCGGCTGCTACATCGCTCGATGCTACCTGGACCGCTACCGTACCCGATCGTAAAACCTTCTACTCGCTCAAGAGCGGTAGCTGGGACGATCCTAACACCTGGACGCTCGACCCTTCGGGAACACAGCCTTTGAATCCGAATGGTCTTACTCCTACCACATCGCCTACCTCACTTTTCGACGAGGTAGTAATCCTTTCGGGGCGTACGGTTACCGTGCCGACCAATACCAAGCAGAATGAACGAATTAATGTAGTAGGTACGCTCGACTTAGTAACTACCACCGGACATAGCTTTACAACGGTTGAGGGTACAGGTCGTATCCGATTGGCTGGCGATAACTTCCCCGCAGGCAATGCCACCGATTTTATCACATCAGGACAAGGTGCTGGTATTGTCGAGTATTACGGAACTACCCGTAGTTTGGCAATACCTCGTACATTTTACAATGTCGATGTTAATATGACATCGGGCAACGTACTTACACTACTAAAGGACTATACATTAAACGGAAACCTTTCGGTGTCGAAAGGAACCCTTAGCATAAACGATAATGCAGCTACTACCCCGCTAGCTATTACTGTAAATGGAGATGTTACGGTAGCAGCAACAGGTAAAATAGTAACAGGTACGGCCAACACCCGTCATCAGCTAAATCTATACGGTAACTTTACCAACAGTGGCGAGGTACGATTTACCAACCGTACGGTTGCGGACTATGCAGCTGAGGCTATCGATGGTATGGTGGATGTCAACTTCTTAAATGTAGAGGCCAGTCAGAATGTACTATGTAAGGGGATCACCAACTTCTACCGTATAGAGGTAGATAAGGGAACCGATGCCACCTACACCCTAAACCTCGATGCCACCGCACCTGCCAACTTTAATCTCTTTGGCTTTGCCAACGAGAATCATGCTCCTGCGACGCAACTTGTAGCAAACAATAATGCCCTAGGTTTAGTACGTGGTACGGTTCGTATAGGGAATAGCATTCTTATCCCGACACTCTCTACTGCTAATAATTACAACATATCCGAAGCGGCTCAGCTATGGATTAATGGCGGTACGGTTCAAAAAAATAGCGGACAAACCATTGCGGTTTACGGTAAGCTGAGAACCTCAACAGGGTTACTTGAGGCTAAGACTCAAAATGGGTTCACCCTTTGTAGTAATGGATCGCTGAATGTTGATGGAGGTACAGTAAATGTTAACCAGATACACACCTCCGACGAGGTTGGTGGTCCACACAATGGCGCGTACGTTCAAACTGGTGGCACTGTTAATGTGCTAGGAGGAGCTGTCAATACAGACCATTACGTGTTTAGCTTGCCCAGCACGGCTAGCGTCTTCAACATGTCGGGTGGTACGCTTAAGGTAAATACGGCTACTGGCAATGGTGCCATACTTATCAATTCCGACCCCGATAACGTAAAGGTAACAGGTGGTACGGTAGTTGCCGAAACAGGGGCTGCCGACGACTTTAAGATTACCTCACGTGCCGCATTTTGGAACTTGGAACTTCGTAACACTACCCTTGCCGCACGTCAGTTTACCCTCGGTGCTGCTGCCAATATAGGAACGTTGAATGTTAATGTTGCAGCGCAACCGCTTAATGTACTCAACGATTTTAGAATTTGGGGTAAAGAGTCGGGTGGGGCTACCTATCCGGCAATAACATTCAACCCCAGTGTTAATGATATATATATAGGAGGTTCGTTCTTTATCGAGAAGGGTGCCGCATATACTCCTATAAGTGGAGGAATGGCACCTTACGACAATATTGCCAACCAACCTACCGTACGTAATACCACCTACTTTAATAAAACCGCAGGCACAAGTGCTGTCGAGGAGCTGTACTGTGGTGAAGCTGTTAATCCGCTTGAACTAGGAAATTTGGTTGTCGACCGTACTGCTGGATACGAGATGAAGGTAACATCGGCCGTAGCGCGTACCAACGAGTCGGTGGCCGTTGATGTTAACGGTACGACCTCTGTTCTGTCGGGTACGCTAAACCAGAACTTATTCACCATCCGTACATGGGGTGCCATTGTTAATAATGGACGTATGGGTACATGGTATCCAGGTGTAACACCTAGCCGTGCACAAATACAAATAGTCGAAACCCCTGCACTAACACTTACCACCAGCGACGATGCGGTATTTGGTAATGTTCAGATTAATGTCACTCCTCCTAATAAACTCTCCTTAACCAGCGATACCTACATCGAGCGTATGGAGTATGTAAAGGGACTGATCTACCTAAAAGGTTATTTCCTAAAGGTCGATAACCTGTGGAATATGGAGAGTACACTTTTCGAGAATTACACATTGAACAGCTACTTAAAGGTTGCCAATAGCGGTTACTCTGCCAGTTCGATGATATTTACCGATGGTAAGGCCAGCGATGGAGGTCTTTCGTTAAAGGTTACCGCCAACTCGCAAGCCGAAAACCAGAATAACATAATCAACAACTTTGGACCAATAACCTATCCTGTCGGCTTTACTACCAATGGTGGTGCTACCCTATACTTCCGCCCAGCTCAAATGGTGGTAAAAAATTACAGCGACGATGGTTATGTAACCATCCGCCCAGTTTCAGGTTCGTTACAAACTACCAACCAGGCAGGTGGCGAGGTGTTGCAGCACTACTGGCGTGTATCGCATAGTGGGTTTACAGCTGTGCCTACGGTTGCCTATAGGTTCTACTATCGTAATCAAAAAGGTGTTGCCAATGTCGATATGCAGGCTGGTGCGGTTAACGAGGCAACTTATGTGCCTGGCAAGGTGTTAGACGAGAGCCCATACTCCATACTATTCGAATCCTCCGACGATATTTTTCAGGGTGCTGCTATAAGTGACGAGGGTAATTCGCGCTTTATTACCGTAAACGGAACAAGCATTGGAGGGGCGTTTACCCCTTGTGCCAATGGTATTACATTAGAGAATGCCAACTATACGTCTGGGGTGCAGAATAGGTTTACGGGTAGTGTAAGGATATACTACTCTAGGGATGCTGCTGAATGGGGAATGTGGAATCATGCAGATCATTGGACAAACAGCGATATTCTCATCCCTGCTTATGCTCCTCACGACAGTAGACAACCTGCATCAGCAACTATTCCAGGGGCTGGTGACGTTGCTGTAATTGGGTGGGTTCCATGGAATGATGATGGAAGACCTACATTGCATGGACAGCCACATAGTATGTGGGTTACAGATACTCGCCAGGTAGCAGAGATTGTGTTTACCAAGATGACCGATGCGGCAGGCAATCCTGTGCCTCGCGTTTACCGCTCGAACTTCCAGTTTAGACCAACACTCACTATTAATGGTATCGACAACTATGATGGAACTACGGTTGGCGATACAAGGGCGGATCGCAGGGGGAGTGGGTCAAACATATGGAATGACAATGGGGCTTTAACTGCCAAACTTATAAAGGGTGAAGGTCTATTTTGGAATCGACAAAGCGACCCCGACTATACAAAGATAGATATTGGCGACTTTGCACGTCAGGATTCATCTTATGTTATATATGAGAACTTCTCGAACAACAGGCATATTACTAAGACTCCACCATTGTTCCCTAATCTATACATATCTAATGATAACTGGGGCGCAAATGATAAGGACTTTACGTTTGACAATAGTTTAGCAACTACAGGCAACATCGAATTATTGGGGAATGTAAACTTAGTTCTCCCAACAGGTGCAACAGGTGATATTACAGTTGGTCGCAATTTGGTGATGTTCGATAGTGGATATACTGATGGTGGAGCCGAAATTCGTTATGGGAGTACAGGTACACCTCGGAAAGTTACTATAAAAGGCGATCTGGTGATGCAGACAAATAATTGTCAGGTTAATGCAAGCAATTCAGTACCAGGTTTACCTGTTAATCATGAACTACATGTAGAGGGGGATATTATTCAAGGAACTGATACAAAATCGCCCATTGGACTTAAGTTGTGGAGTGATGTTAACGACGACCGTATCACGTTATATCTTGATGGTGCAAACTCCATGGTTTATACCTTTAATCGAGGTACTGTTCCAAACCTTTATCGTTTGGTTGTAAATAAAGGCACAAGCCAAGAGACAAAAGCCCAGTTTAACACCGACTACATTCTTAATGGACCAACATCGGGTGTCGGAGTGGCAAAGGCGTTGGAACTGAGGAGTGGTACATTTATTTCGAACAACTCTAATGCGGCTCGTATACTAAACCTTACTACGGGCAACGACTACTTCGACATACCATCTACCGCAGGGCTCAACATCCGTCAAGGGAGTGCTCGTGCTAGTGGCACTTCGGGCATTGCGCTCGATGGCACGCTAACCGTTAGCGGTGGTACGCTCGATATGACAGGGGGGGAGAACCCTATAGAGTACTCCGCCTCGGGAAATGCAACAATTGCCATTTCGAGTGGCAGCCTAAATGTGGGTGGGCAGATTCGTCGTAGCCTTACCTCCGATGCTGGTATCCTAAAGTATAACCAAACAGGCGGTAGCGTAGTGGTTGGGTATAATGCCGCAACTGCTAACGATCGTGGCGTGTTCGAGATACTCAACGCGGGTAGCTCGTTTACCATGACAGCTGGCGATTTGTACATTGCCCGTGCACAAGTTGCTCCCGAAATTTCGGCTTTCTACTTCAATCCTGCAGCTTATGATATAAAACCAGCCGCAAATATCCATATTGGGCATAGTTCTACACCTGCATTGCAAACAATTGGCATTTATGCAGGAAAACCACTACCTAAACTTCATGTCAACAACCCGAATGCTAAGAACCCTATTGCTAAATTACAAGTAGTTCCCGCTACCATAACCAGTATGTTGTTTATCGACGGTGGTGCTACTTTCGATGCTAACGGTTTAGATTTAACTCTAACTGGCGACATGACTAGTACAGGTACATTTATCCCGAATGGCAATACAACCTTCCTTTCAGGTAGTGGCACACAAACCATAACTGGGAATGGTGCCGCACTTAACTTCTATAATTTAGATAAAACAGCAAGCAACAATGTTGTTCTCAATGGCGCAAACACTCCTCTTCTAGTATCCAACGAGCTGCTTCTTCGTGCAGGAACCTTTACTACCAGTGACAACATTGTTACGGTAAAAGGCAATATGCTTAACGATGCAACACATGTTTACGGGGGGATTGGTGATGGTATTTTGCTAAATGGTGTAGTAAACCAAACGCTAACAGGTAATGGTACATTTGGCATGCTTACCATCAACAATCCAAATGGAGTTGATGTGCCAGTTGCCAACCAGCTTAAGATAACCAACTCGCTTAAGATGCAGGCTGGTGTGTTTAATATAGGTAAGAACCTTTTAGATCTTGGAGTAAATGCGCTTATCGAGCAGGCTTCGACATTCTCTAAAACCAACATGATTACCACCAACATATCGTTTACCGATAATGGGGTTCGTAAGTTCTTCCCTGCTGGTGCTCGACCCGAGTTTATCTTTCCTGTTGGTTCGGCCGATAAGTACACGCCGGTAGCACTAAAAATTACCGCTAATGGCACAGGTACGGGTAGCATTACGGTGAAACCAGCAAACGAAATGCATCCGAGTATTGTAGAAGATACCGAGGCAGGACCAACTCAAATTGTAGATAAGGATAATGCTCTACAATACTACTGGACTTTAAAAGCAAACGGCATTTCTGGTTTTAGCGGATCTGCCAATATGAAGTATGCCGATGCCGATGTTAAGGTTACAGCACCTTACACAGTTGCCGACTATATAACCGCTAGCTTGATGTCCGATGGTTTGGGTAAGTGGTTAAAGTTTCCTAAGACCGATTTCGATGAGTTAAGCAAGGAGTTGAAGTACAACTTTGCATCAAAAAGTGATGCTGGGATAAGCGGAGACTATACCGCAGGTGCGGGTGATCCTAGCTTGAATGGAGCCATTCCAGACGATGTGATGAAGTACCAAACCAATAGTAGTGGCGATTGGACTACTGGTACAATTTGGACACCAAATATACCTGGTGGGCCACATGGTGCAATAGCAAAGATAAACATGGCGCATACGGTTGATGTAACCACAAACTTCGTTGCTGGTTATATGACAGAGGTGTTTGGAACTCTTAAGCTATACTCTACATTTGGCCATCGTTTGGGTATTGTAAATGGAAACGGAACAATTAGTACAGAATTAGGCGATATTCCTGCTGCTGTTTACGACGATTTCTTCTCGTCGGCAGGTGGAACATTGGAGTTTGGAGGTACTGGTAAGAGCTACGAGTTCTTGGGTAACATCTTCGAGGTAAACCACCTTAAAATATCCGGTAGTGGAGAACGTCGTTTCCCTAATAATAATCTCACCTTAAATGGCGATTTTACCATTTCGGGAACAACAGGACTTAGTTTATTGAATTACTACAATCGAAAGATTAGCATTAAAGGCGATATAACACGTACAAATGGTGCGTTTGATGCAGGAACTGGTGCTAATGCTACCTTGTCGCTAGTCGGTACTGGAATTCAAACTATCACTGGCTCGTTCTCCGATAATAATGCACTTAACAACCTTGAGATAAATAATGCGAATGGAGTTTCTGTTACTAATGATGTAGAGATCGATAGGGAGTTGAAACTTACCAATGGTTTGATAAATGTTGCTGCAGGAAGTCTTTTTAGATTAAACTATGGAGCCTCAGCTACTCCATCGTTAGGTTCACCTCTTTCGTTTGTAAATGGGGTTCTTACAAAGGAGTTAATGACGGGCAACTCCTTTACATTCCCAATTGGAAACTATTCCGATACAAAGGCGCATGGTCCAATTTCGTTACTTAATGTTTCTGGCCCGTCGGGGATTAACGATTGGAGCGCATCCTACTACTATGCAAATCCCACCACGGCTGGTTCTGTTGATAGCTTTGAAATGCCAATTTCTACGGTAAGCCACTCGGAGTACTGGAAGGTACAAGCACCTACTGGCGGACAATCGGTAGTAAGTATTGCACTCGACGGTTCGAGCGATGTGGCAAGTACCATTACCGATATTAACAACCTTCGTATTGTGGGATGGAATCCAACCACATCGAAATGGGAGGTTGTTGGTGGTGGCTCGTCGGTGTCGGGTACAAGTATTAATGGATATGTTAGCACTACTTCGTCGGTGAATTTTGGGAGCTATACTTACTTTACCTTAGCTTCCACAACACCGCTTTCGGCAAGTTCGGCATCGTTTACCAGTCCAAGTACGGTAAACCTTTGTAGTGGTACACCAACTACTATGACTGTTGCATTTTCGGGAACGGCACCTTGGGTGCTTACCTATAAAGCTGGTGCAACAACAATCAGAACCCCTGCTCTTGCAACAAGTCCGTATAACATCACGGTAACTCCATCGGCAACAACGGTGTATACCTTAACCGGAATTACCGCTAATGGTGTGGCAGGAACAATTACTGGAACAACTGCGGTAACAGTAAATGTGAGTCCTATGCCTGTTGTTGTTCTTTCGAGCAACGATGCCGATAACACAATATGCGAAGGTGCAAACATCACTTTTACTGCAACCGGAGGTTTAGATAAGTACCGCTTTAGAGTCGATGGAACACAAGTGCAATACGGGGCAAGTAATATTTATTCTACCACAATGCTTTCTCCTGGTGTTCATTCTATCGATGTAATTGCTACAAATTTAGGTGGATGTTCCCAAACTAGTAGTGCAGTGGTTGTAACCGTAAATCCTATTCCTGTGCCAGCTGGTGCTATTGCAGGTGCTGCATCGCTCTGTTTGAATGGGAGTACAACTTATACAGTACCTGTTATAACAAATGCAACAAGTTATGTATGGACGCTTACTAATGGAGCTACAGGTACCAGTACTACTAATTCGATAAATGTTACTTTTCCAACTGCAGGTACTAGTATTGTTACTGTAAAAGGGGGTAATGCTTGTGGTGTTGGTACATCATCAACCATTAATGTTTCGATAAGTAGTTCGGGTACAACAGGTGCTGCAGGTGCTATAACTGGTGTGCCAATTGTATGTCAAGGAGGTTCGGGTTATGCTTATTCGGTTGGTGCCGTTGCCAATGCAACAAGTTATATCTGGAGTTATTCGGGTACAGGGGCAACAATTAACGGGACGGGTAACAGCGTTACAGTCAATTTTGCAGCAAATGCTACTTCGGGTAATATTACCGTAAAGGGTACTAATGGTTGTAATACAGGTGCGGTGTCGGCTAATTACCCTGTTGCAGTTAATACCCCACCAATGGCAACAGTATTGCCACCTGCACCTTCTGTATGTAGCGGAACGCCTTTAACTATTACGGCAACATCTGCGGGTGGCACCACTCCATACATAAGCCATTTATGGACAGGTGTAGGTGCTGCTTCGTTAAGTAGTAGTGCTGTAACCAATCCCTCGTTTACTAATGCAACAGGTGGATCGTACGCTCTAACCTATACTGTAACCGATACGAAAGGATGCGTTGGCGTGGCAACAACTACGGTGATGGTAAATCAAGCTCCAGTTGCCGATGCTGGTCCCGATGCTACTGGTCTTTGTACTGGTAATCTGCCAATTCAACTTGCAGGGGCAACTGCTACGGGATCGTATAGTGGTACGCCTACATGGACAGGAACTGGTGGCGATTGGACTCAAAATCCCGATCCTGCACTTGCAACATTTACCCCAACGACTCCTTCTGGTTCAACAACGGCAACTCTTACGCTTACTGGTACTAACGGATGTAACAGCGTAGTGGATACTCGTAATATATCGTGGAATAAGATACCCGATCAACCAGGTGCTTATACTGCCTATAAAGCTTCGGTTTGTAAAGGACAAACAGGCGTAACATTTACAGTACCCAACGATGCGATGGCAACTACCTATATTTGGTCATATACAGGTACTGGTGTCTCTGTTAGTGGTTCGGGGAATAGCGTAACTGTCGATTTTGCAACCAATGCCTCTAGCGGCAAACTGAAAGTTACCGCCTCGAATAGTTGTGGTGCGAGTGCATTAACTCGCGATATTGATATTGTAGTAAATGGATTACCCGTTAAGCCAATCCTTGCAGTTGTCTCGGTATGTGCTGGAGATACTCCTGCTGTTGGTATTACTAACGGTTTGGCAGGTTATACTTACTTGTGGTCAGTTACAACGACCAATTTCAGTCTTTCGAGTACTAATGTGGCTGCACCTGTTTTGACTACACCGAATAACTACACTCTTTTCCCTGTAAGTTCGAGTTCATTAGAATCTTATCCTGATGTTACGGTTGTCATTACCGATAGCAATGGTTGTTCCGCTACCGAGACTAATAATGGTACAAACAAGTATGTTACCATTCATCGTATCCCTCGTACCGGCCCCCCTTACCATGTAGGCAACAACGTGGCTAAATAGAATAAGGAAAGGCAACCTCGATTTGGGGTGGCCTTTTTTATATGGAGATGTGAGATGAAAAGATGAATATGGTTCAGAGTGTAGTGTCTCACATCTAGTATTTCATATTTCCCCTTCTCCCTATTTTGTTATGGCGAGGTAATTTTTCTTGCTAATAAAAACGACATGGTGTAGTTCGGAAAGTTCTTTCGTATTGCCTATAGTGATGCGAAATCGGTAGGTCTTATTGGCATAGAAGCATTTTTCACCAGCGGTGTTTTTCTTGATATAGATTGCGTTGACGCCTTGGCATATGGTATGTCCATGTTTATCGGCAAATAGGCAGTAGCCTAACTGGGGCACGTTGGTAAGCGTGTCTTTATTGAAGATGATTACACCTTCGAAGATGAGGTTTTTAGCGGGTAAGATCTTGTAGGCAATGCTGTCGGGCTTCATGTTTTTGATGTCGCTAAATTCGAACTCTTTTACTTCGTAAGGGCAGCCTATTTCTACGGTTGATGGAATTTTTACCGGGAACATGATTTGCGCAACCGCTCGGTCGTAACGGTGGTGTGCAGCAGTAATGTACTCTTCGGTTTCCTTCATTAGCAGCTCAGCGTCATTCGCCGTTCTGCATTTCTTTTTCTTGAAGGAAATTTCTTGGGCTATACCTTCGTGTTGTAATGCTATGTATGGTAGTGTGCTTAGGTACTTGTTCTGCATCCTATCTTTATTTAGGTAGAGGAGTAGGAATATCACAAGTACGATTAGTAACTTTGTATAGATTTTCATTTTTCAGCATCTTGTTTGATGGACAATGAATTTGCGAAATGTAGGCTTGTGTGACGGCTTTGTTTAACGGCAGTCTGCTGGTATTAAATTGGTGAATTTTTTTCGATTAGGTATTTACGGCTTGTATGACCGATTGCTCGTCGGCTTTCAATACCAAATTTTCCTAGGAGTATTCGTTACAATGGTGTACATGGTTGTGCGTAATAGCTGCTGCTTTTTCGTTCTGCTCTTTCTGTTTTCATGACTTCTATTTTGACTTCATTATGCTTTTATAAGTTTTAAAGGAAGGCTGTTACAAGCCTGTTGATAGTCTATTTTAGCCTCCTTTATTTTGTTATAGATCATCTTTTTTGCTTTTCATTTTGCGTTCTATTCTCCTGTATTCATCCTCGCAGGTAAAGACAATTCGGTTGAATTCGGTAAGTCTTGCGCTGTTGGTGATCGACAGGTTGAACTGGTAGGTCTTATTTGCTACAAAGGTATGCTTTGCCGATTTCGTTTTGCTGGTGTCGATTATCGTATTAGCCACCAGGTCTACTGGTTTGCCTTCCCGGTTGGCCACAAAGCCATATATATTTAGGGGCCTGTTGCCTGGTATGGTGTCTTTTTTAAGCGTTACCGAACCTTCGAATTTAAAAAATCGGTAGGGATGGGTTCCGCCGTTGTCGTACTTCTCGACCTCAGTAAAGTTTAGCAACTCCACCTTATATGGGCAACCATCCTGTAACTCGAATGGTATTTCGATAGGGAATTTGAAGTTGCCAATTGTTTTTTCCATTCGGAGGTTGCTCTCATCTATTTTAGCTTGTACCTCAGTAAGCAGCTTGTCGACCTCTTCGGGCTGTTTGCATTGCAGAGCCCTAGTTTGGGCACTCTTCGAAATTGCATCAATCTTTTTCGACTCAAGCGGCAAGTCGCCAAGGTACTTGTTGTAATCCTGCTGCGAGCAGGAGCATACGGTTGCAGATGCTACTAACAGTGCTGCAATGATTTTTGTTTTCATTACGGTAATTATTTGTTGGACTCTCTTATTTGATGTTTGGGTAAAATCATATTGGATGGTGTTGGATTAGATGATATTTATCGTCTACTGCTATCTGTTCTATGGTTCTTAACCATCAACTTTTTGAAATCTGTTATAATGCCTGCTTCAATCTTCTTCAGCCTTTCGTATTTTTGAATGACCTTTTTGTTTTCATCAATCATTTGAATAAACTAAGATTTATCATCAAAGTGGTATCGGTTCTCTGTAATCACTGTTTTATTTTCATCGAAAACTTCATCAGTACCATTCTCTCGAACCATTTCTTTATTCCAATAAAACGGTATGTTATAGCTGTATGCCTGCGTTAGGCAGAAAAATAGCGTCCCACTCTTTAGGTAGTACTCTTCAAAATATTTAAATGTCTCTCCATAGTATTTGGCTAGTAACTTTCTAATATTCCCTTTTACATCCCTGTAAGTTACGAGTAGTGCTCCTTCTGCTGTTTCATTTGGTAGCTCGATGGTATCCTTAATCAGGTGCCGATTGGTATTTATAAAGCTGTACTCATTACGAATGTCGTGTACCCTTTCGGTGATGGTTTGTCCCATGCAATCCATCAGTGTAACGGATAACAGGACAGTAAGTATTGGTTTCATGCGAATGAATAATTTAAGGGGGCAAATACAACCCTCACGAGGCTGTTTTGCGTACTAATTTAATACTTAGAACACAAGCGTTAGCTGCGTATTACTATTAGTATGGGGGCCATAACTCTTCGTTTTTTTGATTTATTGCGACTTAAGTGTTGGTTTTAGGTTCCGGAGGCGGAATGTGTTGTTTTCTCCTTCTATTTCTAGTAAAGGGAGTACACCTATGGTTGCACCATTTTCTATCTCTATATAGCCTTTTAATTTTATACCCGAATTAATTGTATTACTTGTGTTTGAATTGGAATCTGACGAATTACTCCCGATTACTATATTTTTTATTTTATATTCAATCCCTTGATCATCAATAGCTCTGCTTTTATAGGTTCCTAAATTAATCTCTTTGGCCTCTTTTGCTGTATTAAGTATTTCGATGTTGAGTTTTAAGTTAGTACTATTTTTTTCCCAGCCCATTGGAATGAGGTACACACCATCCATAATTTCAACTTCTCCTTTTGCTGTATGTAGTGGGTCTGTATTGAATGGTATTGGTAATCTGGTGATTTTAAAAGAGAATTGTGACTCCTGATTATTTTGGTAAATCATCCCGCTAAAGTCAAAATATTCAATCATTTCTATCGTTTCTTCTTGAAATGACGTGATGAATAAGTTTTTAACGGGTATAGAATTGATCAGTTGATAGTCAATGGCATACCAAGTACATGATTTACCCATACAAGATTCTTCTATAGAATGTTCTTCGCCGGCATCTGTAGTAAATTTTAGTTCACGAACTCCATAGTATAATCTTATATTCCCCCTCTGACTCATCATTTTCCCCTTAATCAGCAGCTTCTGTCCAATAATCTTGGCTTGCAGTATCTCGAGGCATATTCCATTGTTGCAGAGTGTGGGTGTAAAGGTAGGGGGAGCGCCTTGAATTGGAACCACGTAGCTGGCTCCGGGACTTGGCGAGCCACTGTTTTGGGCGGTGAGGGTTGCCTGTGCTGGCTGGGCGGATTGCTGGCTGAGCAGCTCGGTTACTCGAGCCGAAAGGGGTAGAAGGTACTTTTCATGGTTCTTCTTCGAGAGGTCGCCAATGGCATCGGACCACTGGGTGCCTGCGCTGTACTGTCGGTCGATCATCTCTATACGGAGGGTTTCGCCAATAAGGGTAATTGCTATACGACCCCTGTTTTGGGTGAGCATGTTACTCCACACTACGTAGCTGGTTAGCATTCGGTCGCTACTGCGTTCGGCAACCGATAGTCGCTGCTCCGATAGCGCTTTCTGAATGCTGTTCCATACTGGTTTGGCAGTGTCAACCTGTATTTCGATCTTTGAGTAAGTTTGAGCAGTTGCCGTTATGAAACCGAGTGCTGCTACTGCTGTAAGAAGTAATTTGGTTAATTTCATTGGAATATTTTTTTTAGGTAGAGGAGCATCCGTATAATTGTAGCTATTTACACAGCTGAGGATGCTCCTGTTTTTTGTGATTCTCGTTTAGACCATCTGTTTTTTTTGAATGTACTCCTGTGCTTGAGTTCGCTTGAGCTCGTCGCGAACACCTACTGGAACACACTTCCGATTTACTGGATTAAAGATGGTTGGAAGCGCCTTGGCAACTGCAATGGCTGCCGGTATACCGAATATCGATAGAAACAATCCTGCAATTTGAAATGCCATTATTGTGGCACATAGCAGTCCAAATGGGAAGTAAACGATGCGAACTATTAATGAGTAGACTTTCAAAACTTCGTTTTGCTTGATGTGTAGTTCGTCCTTATAGACCATCGCGCAACTAAATGGTGATAGGTAGAATCTACTGAGTTGTAGCAATCCTAATCCTATCGGTGCCCCTACCACGGTAAGGGTAAATAGTGTGCCTATAATGAACATAAGCAGGGCATCGATAAATCCCAAAAATGGGATGTGCCATAAAATGTTTCCTAATATTCTCATACTATAATTGTTTATTGTTGGAATAGGCAATTTACTGAACGTTAGCATTCTTGTCTATACTTAAAAATGAGTATATTTCGGTAGTTGTTTTTGATTATGATGTATCAACGTTCAGTAAATAGGGGTGGTGATCTGGCAATCCTTCTCCTTCATGGTAACTCACTCGATGGTGATTGCTTTTCGTTACTAACAAAGGAGCCCCTTCTTGCGGACTACTGGTTGGAGATCCCCGATTTGCCCGGCCATGGTCGGTCATATCGATTGCTCCACTATTCGCTTATTTCCATTAAGGAGCAGATTCTACAGTATGTTACCAAGATTGGATGCAGGCGTGTTTTTATTGTAGGCCATTCTCTAGGGGGGCATCTGGCACTACAGCTATTCGACGAAATTGTCGGATGTGTGGGGGTGTTAACAATGGGCACGCCTCCGTTATTTTCATTCGATAACGTTGCACTTGTGTACGATCTTTCGCTTTCGGGTTGCTTATTTGGAAGTGAGGTAGATGGGGCAGCATTAGATGGACTTGTGGAGGCGCTCGGCCCGTTAGATGCAAGCTATATTAGGGGAGCTATCCTTGCTACCGATCCCAAATTCCGGGCAATGTTTGCTGATGAAGGTGCATTTTGCGGATGGAAGGATGAGGTGCAGCTGCTTAAGGATGGACGTGTACCCATTTCGTGCTTGTTAGGTACCGATGATCCGTTTATTGGGGCATTGTATAGGAGAACTATTCCCGAACATACTCTAGGCTACGGTTGTTCCTTTTCTCAAATAAACCAGTGGGGGCATGTCCCTTTTGTCGAAAATGTAAGGCAGGTTGCAACCTTTATTACTCGGGCTGTAGCGCTGAGCCAAATCCCCTAAATAACACCGGCTTCCTGTGCTCTACATATTACCTCGATGATGCTTTTTAGTCCTGTCTTCTTTAGTATGTTCCTTCGATGGGTGTTGATGGTGTTTACGCTTATCCCAAGCTGCTCCGCAAGCTCATAACTCTTTTTCCCTTCTGCCAAAAATCGTACGATACGCAGCTCGCTGCAGGTTAGGCTGCCCAGTAAGACTCTTCGCTGTTGGGGAACAACGGACATTGTGTCGAAGTTGATTTTGCTGGTTGATTGATACTTGAGGCTTACAAATGGACGGAGGTTTAGTCCAGTTATGTCGATACACCTGCTGAATGTCTTGGTTGGAATTTCTTCTATAGCCTCCTGCACCTGAGTAGTTCGGAAAATGTGGGCGTAGCGTCCATCCTTTCGCTTAATACGGTAGGTGATAATTAGGTAGGTCTCAAATATGTTTGCGGTTTTATCCTCGAAAAGGTACTTATACCCTTTTCGGGCTGTTTCAAAAACTATGGAGTAATCCTCGGGATGTAGGTTTTGATAGTAGAGCTGGAGGGTAAACGTATCTGCTTTATAGCCTAGAATAGGCTCTACCCCTTGTACATCTTCGAATTCCCCATTGGTAAGGTTATGCGAGTAGGTGTATGCTAGCGGATTGCATATGGGCAGATCAACCTGCACCTGTCTGCTCCCGACTATCTCCTTTATGAAGGTTCCTAGTTGCGTAAAGTAACGCTTATGTAGGTTTTCGGTATCTTTAGACATAGTTGGTTTGTATTCAGACTTGTAAGTTAGGTATAATTTTTATTAAGAGAAATGATTTGAACCGTTTAATGGTGATTTGAAACTCGAGAAGGGAATAGGGAGAATGCTAGATATGAGATACTAGACATTAGATGAAAAATGGAAGAAGGAAAATAGTTAGGAGAGGCATGTCTGATATCCCTATTCCCTAAAGAAGATTGCTAGCTAGGTTGGACGTGATACTTGCGTCTAAAATCTACCATCTAGGATCTAGAATCCCCCCTCCTCTATGTTATTCAACATGTAGCCCCCTCTTTATGCGACGAATAAATTCCCCCTGTCCCATTTTTTTCATACTTTTGGCTCAACTTTAACAAAATAGTTTAGTTATGGCAGAAGATAAAGATGTTAAGTTATTTGCCGAATTTGCTCCTGTTGCGACAGCAGAGTGGGAAGCGGTAATTAACGTTGACCTAAAAGGTGCCGACTACGACAAGAAGCTGGTGTGGAAACCATTGGAAGGCTTCAGCGTACGTCCATACTACCGTGCTGAAGATCTGAAGAATCTCGATCATGTTCAGTACCTACCTGGTCAATTCCCATATGTTCGTGGTAACAAAACCAACAGCAATGCTTGGCTTGTTCGTCAGGATATCCTAGTTGAGGATGTGAAGGCCGCCAATGCAAAAGCGCTTGATGTCCTTATGAAGGGTGTTGATTCGCTTGGATTCGTGTTCAACACCTGCAAGGAGCTTACTGCTGCCGAGCTTGATACCCTTCTTACCGGTATCTGCGTTAGCGCAATCGAGATTAACTTTGTTTGCTGCTGCAAGAGTCGCAACATTGCCAAACTTTTCGTGGCTAAGATGCTTAAGGATGGTGTAAACCTCTCAAGCGTTCGTGGTTCGATTAACTACAGCCCGCTTCGTAGCCTTTCGCTCGATGGTAAGTGGTGTGCCGATGAGGCTGCTGCCTTTGCCAATACCAAGGAGATGGTTGAAGCTGCTACCGCACTTCCTTGCTTCAAGGTGGTTTCGGTTGATGGTAATATTTTCCACAATTCGGGTTCTACCTCGGTTCAGGAGTTGGCTTTTGCCCTTTCGATGGGTAACGAGTACCTCGCTAAGCTGACCGATTTAGGCGTTTGTGCTACCAAGGTGGCTAAGGCTATTCGTTTTAACTTCTCGGTTAGCTCGAACTACTTCATGGAAATTGCCAAGTTCCGCGCTGCGCGTATGCTTTGGGCTCAAATCGTGAAGAGTTACGGCGTTGCCGAAAACGACGCTAAGATGAGCATCCACGCGGAAACTTCCAGGTGGAATCAAACCGTTTATGATCCTTACGTTAACCTGCTTCGTGGTACTACCGAGGCGATGTCGGCCGCTCTTGCAGGGGTAGATTCGCTAACTGTTGTGCCTTTCGACGCATCATACCGCAAGCCAACTGAGATCAGCGATCGTATCGCTCGTAACGCTCAGCTGCTGCTTAAGGAAGAGGCTCACTTCGACGTGGTAGTAGATCCTGCTGCAGGTTCGTACTACATCGAGGAGCTTACTGCATCGCTAGTTAAAGCTGCTTGGGCTCTATTCCTAGAGGTAGAGAACAAGGGCGGATACGTTGCCGCATTTAAGGAGGGTTTTGTTCAAGCCGCTGTAAAAGCTACTGCTCAGAAGCGTGATATGAACATTGCTACCCGTCGCGATATTGTACTTGGAACCAACCAGTACCCTAACTTTAGCGAAGTTGTTGAGGCAGATGTAACCCTAGAGGCCATCACCCGTAACCAAGCAACTAAAGGTGAGGTTGCCGAAGGTCTTGCTCCATACCGTGGTTCTATGGCATTCGAGGCGCTTCGCTACAAAACCGACAAGAGCGGCAAGGAGCCTAAGGCTTTCATGCTAACCCTTGGCGCGTTAGGCATGCGTCGTGCTCGTGCACAGTTTGCCTGTAACTTCTTTGCCTGCGCTGGTCTTCGCACCATCGACCATAACGGTTACGCATCGGTAGAAGAAGGTGTAAAGGCTGCGCTAGAGGCTAAGGCTGATATCGTGGTTATCTGCTCGTCGGACGACGATTACGCAACCCTGGCTCCTCAGGCATACGAAATGCTTAAGGGCAAAGCCATCTTCGTGGTTGCTGGCGCGCCAGCATGCGAAGCCGAGCTTACCGCTAAGGGCATCACCAACTTCATCAGCGTAAAGAGCAACGTGCTTGAGACACTGAAAGGTTATCAATCTCAATTGGGTATTTAATATTTATGATATTAGACATTAGGTATTAGACATTAGAAAATGCACAACTTTAAGGAACTTTTGGTTTGGCAAAAGGCAAGAATCTTTTCAAAAGATATCTATACCGCGACGTTACTCTTTCCTAAGACGGAACAGTTTGGTGTTGTAAGCCAGATCACACGTGCAGCTGTATCCATTGCATCGAATATTGCAGAGGGATCGGGAAGAAGTTCAGATAAGGATATGTGTAGATTCTTAGATATGGCATTGGGTTCGACCTTTGAAGTTGAATCGCTTCTATACTTGAGTCTTGATTTGGAATTTATCAGTTCAGCTGAATTTGATCGGTTAATAAATCAGGTACTTGAAATTGGAAAGATGTTATCAAGTCTTCACCATAAAATTGGTAAGACGCCATCCGTCTAAAATCTAAAGTCTAGGATCTAAAATCAAGTTATTATGCGACCAAAATTTGAAGATTTTAAGATAGATACTACCTGGATGACTGCTGAGCAGATCCCGGTAAAGGAGGCATACTCTGCCGCCGACCTCGAAGGAATGGAGCACCTGAACTACGGAGCAGGTATACCACCATTTCTACGCGGACCATATTCGACCATGTACGTAAACAAGCCTTGGACCGTTCGTCAGTATGCCGGTTTTTCGACTGCTACCGAGTCTAACGCTTTTTACCGTCGTAACCTTGCCGCTGGACAAAAGGGTCTTTCGGTAGCGTTCGACTTAGCTACTCACCGTGGATACGATGCCGACCACCCTCGTGTTGTTGGTGACGTTGGTAAAGCAGGTGTTTCGATCTGCTCGGTTGAGGATATGAAGGTTCTTTTCGATGGTATTCCATTGAACGAAATGTCGGTTTCGATGACCATGAACGGTGCGGTACTTCCGGTACTGGCGTTCTACATCGTGGCAGGTATGGAGCAGGGTTGCTCGTTAGATCAGCTTGCTGGTACCATTCAAAACGACATCCTTAAGGAGTTCATGGTGCGTAACACCTACATCTACCCACCAGAATTCTCAATGCAGATTATTGCAGACATCTTCGAGTACACCTCTAAGAATATGCCTAAGTTTAACTCGATCTCCATCTCGGGATACCACATGCAGGAAGCTGGTGCAACCGCCGATATTGAGCTAGCTTACACCCTTGCCGATGGTTTAGAGTACCTACGTACTGGAACCAAGGCTGGTCTTTCGATTGATAAGTTTGCCCCTCGTCTTTCGTTCTTCTGGGCTATTGGCATGAACCACTTCATGGAAATTGCCAAGATGCGTGCTGGACGTCTTCTTTGGGCAAAGATCGTGAGCAAGTTCGAACCAAAGAGTGCTAAATCGTTGGCATTGCGTACCCACTCGCAAACCTCCGGTTGGTCGCTTACCGAGCAAGATCCATTCAACAACGTTGGACGTACTGCTATCGAAGCTATGGCTGCAGCACTTGGTCACACCCAGTCGTTACACACCAACGCTCTTGATGAGGCTATCGCGCTACCAACCGACTTCTCTGCACGTATCGCTCGTAATACCCAAATCTACCTACAGGAAGAGACTAACATCTGTAAGTCTGTTGACCCATGGGCAGGTTCGTACTACGTAGAGGCGCTTACCTTAGAGCTGGCTCAAAAGGCTTGGAAACTTATCGAAGAGGTTGAGGAGCTAGGTGGTATGACTAAGGCTATCGAAACCGGTATCCCAAAAATGCGTATCGAAGAGGCTTCGGCTCGTAAGCAGGCACGTATCGACTCTGGCAACGATGCCATTATCGGTATCAACAAGTACCGCTTAGAGAAGGAAGATCCTATCGATATCCTCGATGTAGACAACACCGCTGTTCGTATTGAGCAAATTGAGCGTCTAAACCACCTACGTGCCAACCGCGACGAGGTTAAGGTTAAGGCTGCCCTTGCTGCCATTACCAAGTGTGTGGAGACTAAGGAAGGTAACCTGCTAGCACTCGCTGTTGAGGCCGCTAAGCTTCGTGCTACCCTTGGCGAAATTTCTGACGCTTGCGAGGTAATCGTAGGACGTTACAAGGCAAAAATTCTTACCATATCAGGTGTATACTCTAAGGAAGTGAAAAACGACGCAGGATTTGCTCATGCTAAGGAGCTTTGCGAAAAGTTCGCTAAGCTGGATGGTCGTCAGCCTCGTATCATGATCGCTAAGCTCGGTCAGGATGGTCACGACCGTGGTGCCAAGGTAGTAGCTACCGGATATGCCGATATAGGTTTCGACGTAGATATGGGACCACTGTTCCAAACTCCCGAAGAGGCTGCTAAGCAGGCTGTTGAGAACGATGTTCATGTGGTAGGTGTTTCCTCACTTGCTGCAGGTCACAAGACTCTCGTTCCTCAAATCATTGGCGAGCTCAAGAAGTTAGGTCGTGAGGACATCATGGTAATCGTAGGTGGAGTAATACCTCACCAGGATTACAACGTGCTTTACGAATCGGGCGCTGCTGCTATCTTTGGTCCTGGAACTCCAGTAGCTACCGCTGCTGTTAAGATTCTAGAGCTACTACTAACCGCTCACGAAGAATAAGACTACAACTCGGAAGAACTGTTGCATGGAATGGTTCTTCCAAGCTTTTAGAAAAAAGGTTTACCAGCAATGGTAGGCCTTTTTTTGTTTATGGGATATGGGATGCCAAGATGTTTGCCCGTTGGCCGCTATTCTGCACTCTTGTACGGCATCATATCGTACGTATCTGAGCAGACGGTAGGCGAGGCCAATTAGGAGACCTACGCCTGCTGTATTTGAAAGTCTAAACAGCAATTTGGGGAGGTTTTTGCAACACGATTGTTGTGTGTCGCGATACCTTCGGTGCTGAGTAGATTTGCTGATTGATTCTGGCCGTTTATTCGACTTTTGGTGTTTTGCACATGCTGGTTGTTCCTCTATCGGTCGCCTGCCACCGTTATTTTGGGGTAGTGGGAATGGGAGGAAGGCTTCTACTGGTTCCGACCTGTTAGGCCTACTTTGTTTGTCGCTATAGCTACCGTTAGATCAGCTATTTTACGAGGTTGGGAGTGGAGCTTGGTGGGATCTTTATGGGATCGTCTTCTGGTGTTTTCTAATCGAGAGGTTGCTGGGGCAATTGGGCTGCTTTGCCTACCATGATACCCCGTGAGCCGCTCTTTTCTTTAATGCTTATCATTTTTTATCGAATATTTTACCCTTTATGGTCGACATTCTCACCAATGTTTTCGTACTTTTGAGCAATATTATAAAGTTTAAAAATCGACGACATGCACGAACAAGACGCTGAATCATTAGGGCAAGAGGCCATCAACGAAGAAGGTAAAACTACCGTTGATGAGGCAATTGCGCTAATCGTTAATTCGAACCCTGAGCTTAAAGCATATTGGGACAACACCCTCGACGAGGAGTACGAAGGTGCCTACGAGGAAAACCGTCAAGATCTTATTGATATCATTACCGTGGTGGACTACATTATCGAGAAATTTCGTAGCAACGACACGTCGGATTTACACGCTATTTTTGCCAATATTGAGGAGGCATTCCAGAATCCTAGCACCGATACCAAGGAGCTAGTGGTTACCGGCATTCTTGAGGGGTTGCAGAACGGTTGCGATATGGAGCAGCTGAACTACCGTAGCGGCTTTGATGGCTGGCTAGGGACAAAAAGCAAACGTGCTTGGGATGGTCTTATCTACCTCCACGAAACGAACGATTCGTACGATGTTAAGGCAGAGAAAATAAAGACGTTTATCGACTAAATACTAAAGGATCCCCAAGGGATCCTTTTTTTATTGTCGGTGGTAAGGGGTGAGTATTGTTTTTGGGGCATTTGATGGCCTGTTTAGCGATCCGAACGAACTTGGTCGTGCTGCTCTGTGCAGGATGGGGTGTCGTCTGCAACTGTTGGTTAGTCATTCAATCCGCCGTTACCTGATGATATTTCTTATCCAATATAGGATCTTTATTATCTAACGCACGATGTTTCTTACAATATGTAGGACCTCTCTTATCCGTCGTGTAATTTTCCTTATGTATCGAATAAAATATCTTACCATTTGCAGGAGATTTCTTCTTTATCTCACGATCTCCCTTATCCATAGTAGAAAAAATCTCATTGATTAAGTAATCTCTCTTATCTATCAAAGGAAATTTATTGTCAGTCGAAGGAAATTCCTTACTCATTGTACGAAATTTCTTGTCTATTGAAGGAATAAGTAGTAAGAATGAAGTATTGATGTGATTGCTATTCCAAATAGTACCTGAGCGTCCTAAAGGGTACTTGTTTGAGATTACCCATGCAATTAGAATAGGCCTTTATTTGGTAACTCTTCGTGCGCTTCTTTGCACCTTTTGTGGTTAAGTAGGGCGAGATCCACGGGTAGGATAAGGCGTGATGCTCATTATAGAAAGACTTGACTTTTGTATCCCTGTTCCCTATTCTGTCTACTTGGCAATATTATTTCCAATGTGGTACACCGCACCTGTTTTAGGTAGCGGGTTTACTGTAACCGTTACCGCATTGGAGTAAACTGGGGTTGGACATCCGGTTCCTACTGCCTTCCGAACAAACAGCTGGGAGTTTGGCAGGGGGGCTCCAACGCTATAGGTATCGGAGCTGGGCCCCGATACGTCAGTCCAGCTGCCATCGCCTGGGGTTGCCGCCAGGTTGTTCGAGTACTGCCAGGTGTAGGTAAACGTGCCGGTTCCTCCTACTGCTAGGGTTTGGTTGGTAAATGGAGGAACGGTGGTGGTGGTGCAGATGTTGACGTTATCGAGGATTTGACCTCCGCTACAGCTAGCTGGTGCGAGGGCAAACTGTGTGCCTAAGGGAGATATCCCTCCGGTTAACCCCGTTCGGAAGGCTGTTGGGATAATCGCTGGGGTATGGGTGCCGTCGAGTTTCCATCCTCCCGAGTTGGTGCGTCGAACCAGACGGGTGCTGCTGCCGAAAATGTAGCTGCTAAAGGCATTTGCCTCAAGCGAGATGTTGTAGCTGCCAAGGATCAACCCGTTTTGTGCTGTGGCATTCCAGAAGCCCTCCGTGAAGGTTTGCTCGATGGGGATGCCCGATTCGGTAAGGGGTAGCCCGCCAACTCCCGGATTGCTGCTTACAAAGTAGGCAACTACCGAGCCGGGGGTTAGCCCGCTGGTAACCGTTAGGTTTAACGCATACATATTACTTGGCGATCCTATCGGGAACAGGTAGCTGCCAGGTGTTGCTATCCAGCGTTCGAGCTTGCCCACGATACGACCTGAGGTGTAACTTATGGTGCCTGCATTAGCGGCGCTTTGGCCCACTGTAAGTAGGTTCGAACCGGTAAGGATGGTGCCTCCCTGTAAGGCCAGCTCGTTTGTTGCCGTTACGTTTCCGTTTAGAACAACCTGGTTGCCGGCCGTAACGGTCATATTGTAGAACTTCTCCGACGATGCGGTTTTGATGGTTTGGTACGAGCCGTTAAACACTACCCGGCTAGTGGCTGGGGTAAAGCTACCGTAGTCCGACCAGCTTCCCCTGATGCTTATGGTCGATGCTCCTCCATTTAGCTCGCCTGTTACGATGGCCATGTTTCCACGGATGCCAATTGTTCCGTTTAGCTGGCAGGTTGCTCCATTTGTAGTGTTTACCTCCACATCGTAAAAGTCGCCGGTGTTGATGCTAACCTGTTGGGTGCCGCTGGATGCGTTGAATACCACCGTGGAGTTGCCCGATATAAATGCGCCGTTGTCGCTTTTTAGGTTGCCACCTATGGCGATAAGTGGGTTGCCGGTAATGGTTATTGCTCCGTCGTTATCGAGGGTGTTTGCAACTGTTAAGTCTTTACTGTCGACGGTAAGGGTTGCACCTGTATGCAGCACTATTCCCTTGGCAAATGCCGGTTCATCGGTAATAACTGGATCGTTTGCCACATCGGGAATGATAGCCTGCGCGTTAATGTCGGGTACCATGTCGGTAGACCAGTTTCCCGAGTCGTGCCAGTTGTGATCTATCGCTCCGGTCCAGTAGTAGGGCTGTACCAGCATTCTAACCGCATACCCATCGGCTTTTCCTCCAAAAAAGATGTTCCAGTTTTCGGATGGGGGGCAAACCGTTGGTCGGTTAACCAGGTATGATGCCCCATTGCCGTTACTCCCTAGGTAGATGTTCAGGTTTTCGGGTAGCGGGCATGCCGAGGTAATGGCTGCTAGGCATGATGCCCCATTGGCGTTGCCGCCAAGGTATATGTTCTGATTTTCGGGAGCGGGACAAACGTTTTTGAGGTAGCGAAATGTTTCTGCACCGTTAGCGCCTCCGCCAAAGTAGATGCTGATGTTCTGTGGAGGGGCGCAAGCTGTTTTAACTAACCTGAACGACGAGCTTCCGTTGGCATCGCCCCCGTTGAATATGTTTACCTGTTGTATTCCATCGGGACAGGTGATAATACTTGACAATGCCGCGCCATTGGCGATGCCGCCAAAGTAGATGTTTACCACCTCGGGTTGGGTGCAGGTTACCAGCTTGCCGAAGGCATCGCCATTGGCCAATCCTCCGGTATAGATGTTGATGTTTTCGGGTATGCCACAAGCCTGCTGGTTGAGCAGTATACGCTGGTAGCCATCGGCACTGCCACCTTTAAAGATGTTGGTGTTTTCGGGCTCGGCACAAACCATTTGGATAAGCGGGATATGCTGGTAGCCATCGGCATTACCCCCGTTGAATATGTTGATGTTTTCGGGCGTAGCACAAACCGTTTGTACCAGTAGGCCGGCGGCCATGCCATCGGCATTCCCCCCCGTAAAAATATCGATATTCTCGGGATCGGTGCAAATCGATTGCATCAGGTTCATAGCGCAATATCCTTCTGCTTTTCCTCCAAAAAATATGGAGAAGTTCTCGACAGCGTCGCAGGTTTTCTGGGCGAGTAGCTTTAGCGAGTAGCCATCGGCGTTACCCCCAAGAAAGATGCTCATGTTTTCGGCAGGTGTACAGGTTTGCTGGGATAATACTCCTGTGGCATCACCGTTGGCGCTGCCTCCTACAAATATGTTGAGCGATTCGGGGGTAGTGCATGCTTGCTGGTTGAACCTTTTTACCGATGTGCCTGCGGCTGTGCCGCCTTCAAAGATATTAAGGTTTTCGGGCGAGAGGCATGCTTGCTGGGCAAGCGCGTTTTTCGAGTATCCGTTGGCGATACCTCCGGCAAAGATGTTGGGTACTGTGGCATTTGCCACCGGACAGCTGATGTAGTATTTGCTGTCGTCGCCATTGGCATTGCCTCCAAAGAAGATGCTGCCGGATTCGGGAGGGGTGCAGCTGATTATTCGAATGGCAAAGCGTCCCGAATTACCACCCGAAAAGATGTTCAGATTTTCGGATGGGGGACAGGTACCTTTTACCATCTTATCTTGTGCAGCACCACTGGCTTCGCCACCAAAGTAAATGCTGGTATTTTCGGGAGATCCACAGGTTAACGGCTTATGGATAGCTGTGCTGGCGCCATTGGCATCGCCACCAAAATATATGCTCGTGTTTTCGGATGGACCACAAACGTTCTTGATCAGCTCTTTCCGATCGCCTCCATTGGCATTGCCTCCCTTATACTGAGCATACAAATCGGTCGAAATGCTTACAAGCGTAAGTATCACTATCGAAATGGTTAGCCGAAACTGCATCTGCTACTTTTTTCTATGAGGTATCGCTACGTGCGCTACGGTTAGGGTATAGGACGCCCTTCTCCAAGTCAAATCTTCGAGTGAGGGCTTATTACACATGAGGTTTAAAAGGTTCGTACCCCTCTACCTCCAACACGGGAGTCTCGACTCCTGTTGGTGCCGTTGTTTATCCAATCGCGATTGCTGGTAATGCAGTACTGCCAGCCGTTGTCGTACCAGTTCCCTCCGCGGATAACACCTCCCTGGTCGCCGCCACCTGCTGGTGGCCAGTTGGCCGTATCGGCATTGCCGATATTGGTAAGGGTGCCGTCGCCGTTTAGCGTAGTAAATGAGCTGTAGTTGTAGGTCATGCCGCCAACACACTGCTCGTTTACGTTACCGGCCATATCCATAGCTCCAAAGTACGATGCACCAGCTTGTAGCCGTGTAGTGGTAGAGGTTGCCGTGATTCCCGTACGTAGTGGCCCTCGGTTGTTATAGTTGCCCATACCGTATACGCATAGGCCGACACCTACTGTTAGCGACGCCTCGTTAGCGGCACCGGGATAGGCAATGGCGCCAGAGTTGGTGGCAAGTAAGGTGGTGGTACCCCATGGATACTCGTTTGCTACGGGAGCATTGGGACCTCTGCAAATTTTTTCGAATTCAAACTCCGTCATTGGACGCAAGGCAGCCCAATCGAGGTAGGCTGTCAGGTCGGCCCAACTCAACCAGTTGCAGGCAACATCCTTGCCATCGTCGACCTCGTCGAATGTGCCGTTTAGGTTCAGGTCACAACCTACAATGGCGGGTATATTGTTTACTGTCCCAGGGGTCTTTATGCGTATTCCACTTCTGCAGTTTAGCGGTTGCGGGCTTAAGGCCACGGCAAAGCTTCCAGTGGGAGAGTTGGGCGATGTCGATAGGCGGGTTATTTGCTGGTCGTAGGTAAGCGAGTTCAGAAACGAGCAGTACTCCTCCTGACTTACCTCGTACTTCATGGTGTAGTAGCCGTTATAGCCAAGTGGAAAGGTGGGGGGTAGGGGGGTGGGTGATCCCCAGGTTGGTGTAGGTAGGTATTGGGCTGCCGTAAGTCCGGTAGATTGTACCGATGCGTCAATAAGCTTTGGGGCAAGCGCTCCATCGCCGGTAAATCCGTTAAGGGCACTTCCGCCACGGTTGCCATCGCCAACGCTAAAGGAGCCTTGAGGGACGTATACCATCTCGATCCCATTTACTTGGTAGTTGAAATCCGGATTGGTAGTGTTGATGGTTAGCATTACGGTTGCTGTCGATATGCCTCCGCTTCCGTTTGCTGCTCGTCGAATGAATACCCCCTTACCATCGGTGGTGGCATCGACTTGTAGTACCGAACCTGAAACGGTATGGTTGGACGAGGTGGTGCTTATGTTTACATGTTGCCATAGCTGGTAGGCACTCGAGCAGTCTTGCGACTTGATAAATATCCATACCGCATCCCAGTTGCCTGGTCCCGATGATACCTTCCAGCTGTTGTCCCACTTTATGTCGAACTGTACGTGTGTGGCATCGTGTACCTTAAAATTGCTTATCTGTAGGTTGTTGGCATTGGTGGTGGCGTAGGAAGACAGCATGACCACCAATAGCATAAGTCGTCTCATCTGAATAGT
>CAXYUU010000001.1:0-38791 GCA_964292015.1 uncultured Acetobacteroides sp. | reverse complement strand
ACCATTGCCGAAGAGATGAGCGGAATGCCTGGGCAGTCGGCAAAATTTGAAGATGGAGGATTTGGCTTCGACTACCGCATGGCCATGGGCATACCGGACTACTGGATTAAACTGAATAAGGAGTCGAAAGATGAGGATTGGAAACCAAGCAAAATATTTTGGGAGCTAACCAACCGCCGAAAAGAGGAAAAGACCATCAGCTATGCCGAAAGTCACGACCAGGCACTAGTGGGCGATAAAACCATCATATTCCGGCTTATCGACGAAAAGATGTACTGGAATATGACTGCTGAAGATACCGATTTAACGGTGAGCAGGGGAATAGCACTGCACAAGATGATCCGCCTAATCACGGCATCAACCATAAACGGAGGGTACCTCAACTTTATGGGTAACGAATTTGGACACCCCGAATGGATTGACTTTCCCCGCGAAGGAAATGGCTGGTCGTACAAGTACGCACGTAGGCAGTGGAGCCTATCCAACGACCCTAAGCTGAAGTACCAGTTCTTAAACACGTTTGATATAGCCATGATTCACCTCATAAAGAAGGTGAAGAACTTCCAAAACAAGCCCCTCGTTAAGCTATGGGACAACAACAATGATCAGGTACTAGCCTACCAACGGAATAACCTACTATTCATATTCAACTTCAACCCGTCTAAATCATTCTCCGACTACGGCATCCTTACATCAAAAGGGAAGTACGTAGTTATACTCGACACCGATTCGTCGAAATTTGGCGGATTTGCAACAAACGACGATAGCATTGAGCACTTTACCCAGCTTGATCCTTTATATAAGGAGGAGGGCAAGGAGTGGCTGAAGCTGTACATCCCCGCTAGAACTGCATTTGTCCTACAAAAAGTGGACGACTAAGCCTACAGAAGCACCCAATATGGGCACAACCCGAGCAATATTACCCTACCACGAACCCTTGAATACTAAATATAGCTAATTATTTTTAAGCTTAAAACACAATAACGCAGCCTGAAAGAGCTAACTTATCAAGTATATTTGCTTAATTTTCAGCATTGTTTTCAATTTTACTTGATTATTACTATATTTGCGCTCGTAAAGGAGGAAATCCAATACCGAGGGGGACACGATGTCCCCCCTTTTGTTATCAAAAAAGTATGGTAGATCAGGCTTTTATATTGAAAATCGTAGAGGAAAAGCTCGAAGAGTTAGGGTTATTCCTTGTGGATTTAAAAATTGATACCGCAAACAGAATCGACATTGCAATAGATGGCGACAATGGCGTTGGTATAGATAAGTGTATTGCGGTTAGTCGCGCTATTGAAAATTCGCTCGACCGTGAGGAAGAAGACTTTGAACTGATGGTAGCATCACCCGGAATTGGACAGCCCCTTAAGGTAGCACGCCAATACACCAAGGCATTAGGACGCCAGGTGGAAGTGCAGCTTACCGATGGAACCAAGATTGCAGGAACGCTAACCGACGTTACCCCCGAAGACATTGAGGTAACCTTCAGCAGTAAGGAGCTCATTGAGGGTACCAAGAGGAAGCATACCGTTGAAGTAAAACAACGAATCGCTTTTGCCGATGCCAAATCAACCAAAGAAGTAGTATCATTCAAGTAAGTAAGAGATATAAGCTAGTTGCAGATGGAAAATCTTAACCTCATAGAGACATTCGCGGAGTTTAAAGAGCTCAAGAATATCGACCGCCCAACCATGATGAGCGTCCTCGAAGACGTGTTTCGTGGCCTTCTCGTAAAACTTTACGGGAGCGACGAAAATTTCGACATCATCGTAAATATCGACAAGGGCAACCTTGAGATATACCACAACCGCATTGTGGTAGTAGATGGCGAGCTGGAGGATCCAACAAAAGAGATTCCGCTAAGCGAAGCAAAAAAGATAGACGAGGAATACGAGATTGGCGAAGAAGTTTCGGAGGAGGTTAAATTTGAGAATTTCGGCCGTCGTGCCATTTTAGCACTACGTCAGAATCTTGCGGGTCGAATCATGGACCTCGAAAAAGCGAGCATCTTTAATAAGTACAAAGATAAAGTAGGCCTAGTTGTTACTGGCGAGGTTTACCAGGTTTGGAAAAAGGAAATTTTAATAATCGACGACGAAAATAACGAGCTGATACTTCCCCGCACTGAACAAATTCCATCCGACTTCTACCGCAAAGGCGATACGCTTAAGGCCGTAGTTGTTCGAGTTGAGATGCGCAACAGCAGCCCGCTTATTATCCTGTCGAGAATATCGCCTGTATTCCTAGAGCGCCTATTCGAACAGGAAGTTCCCGAAATTTCTGATGGCCTAATCACCATAAAAAAAATCGTACGTGTTCCTGGGGAGCGCGCTAAAGTAGCTGTAGAAAGCTACGACGAGCGTATCGACCCAGTAGGCGCATGTGTTGGTATGAAGGGGTCGCGTATTCATGGCATTGTTCGTGAGTTACGCAACGAAAATATCGACGTTATAAACTTTACGCACAACACGCAGCTCTTTATCACACGCGCACTTAGTCCTGCTAAAATTAGCAGCATTAAGCTTGATGAGGAGAATTGCAGGGCGGCTGTTTATCTTCAACCTACCGAAGTATCGCTTGCAATCGGTAAGGGTGGTCTAAATATTAAGCTTGCAGGTCAGCTTACAGGCTACGAAATCGACGTTTACAGAGAAAGTGCTGAAAATGACGAAGACGTATCGCTCGACGAATTCAGTGATGAAATCGAAGGCTGGATTATCGATCAGCTTAAAAATATTGGCTGCGACACAGCCAGAAGCGTGCTTGAAATTTCTACTAGCGAGCTGGTACGCCGTACCGACTTGGAGGAGGAAACCGTTATCGAAGTGGTAAACATCCTTCGCTCGGAATTAGAGGCGTAGCGTTCAAAGTATTAAATTTGCCTTCACTTAAAAAATCGATAGGATAAGTATGACGCAGGATAAATCAACCAGGCTTCTTAAAGCAGCTAAGGAGCTAAACGTAGGGGTTCAGACCATTGTAGATTTTCTTCACAAGAAGGGAGTACAAGTAGACTCGAACCCTAATGCAAAAATTACCACCGAAGCATACCTATTGCTCGAGAAGGAATTCGGCAAGGAACTAAAGCTTAAAGCGGAAGCCAATAAGGTTGACCTTAAAGGCATTCGTGAGAAAAAAGCCACCGTTTCGATTGACGATATGCGTAAAAATCTATCCCAGAACGATGATGAAGATGGGGACGATGATGGCGAAAGAAGCATCATGGTAAAGGATAATACGATCGCAGAAAGACCTAAAGTTCAAGAGCCAGTAGTGGAAAAAGTTGAAGTTCCCACAATTAAGGGAATCAACATTGTTGGTAAGATCGATCTCGAATCGAAACCTACCGCACGTCCTGCTGTCATAGAAACACCTATCAAAGAGGAGGAAAAGCCTCAACCTGCTGCTGTGGTTGAACCGGCTAAGACCGAACCTGCACCTATCGAGATGCCAAAAGTAGAAGAAGTAAAGGTTGAAAAAGTAATGGTAGAAGAGGTAAAACCAGCTGCACCTATTGAGAAAAAGGTGGCAGAGGAGGTAACGCCAGCTGTACCTAAAGAAAAGATAGCGGCCGAAGAGGTAAAACCAACCGAGGTTACAACCGATGCACCAGCAGAAGTTCAACCTAAACAACATAACCGCCCCAAGCATATTCCTACCCCTAAAAAAGAGGTGGAAATCACTGAAAAACCCAAGAAGGGCGTTGTAGAAACGAAACCAGATTTAGTGAAAGAAGTTGCAAAAGAAGAGGTAGCCGAAGTGGCTGCTGAAAGCAGCGAGGAGCTTTACAGGGCTGATGTGGAGAAGCTCTCAGGGCCAACCGTTGTCGGCAAGATCGACTTATCGGCCTTTGCCCCAAAGAAAAAGACTGTAACCCCTTCGGTTAATGCGCAAAATGCCAGCGATAAGAACAAGAAAAAGCGCAAGCGCATTAAGCCCGATCAAAAGATAAATATCGAAGGCGAAGCAAAACAGCAGGAGGTTAACCGTCAACCACAGTTTCCCCCTCGTGATAAGCCTCTCGAAAAGGGTCCTAAACAAACCGATGCGAACCGCCCACAAAAGGGTGCTCGTGTTCCTCAGGCAGGCGCTCGTACAGGGCAACCAGGACAGGGCAACCGCCTACAGGTTAACCGTAACACCGGTGGCACTGCGGCAAAGGGAGGAAACAAGCTCACCGCAAATAAGAGACCTCTTCACAAGGAGGTTAGCGAAGAGGACGTACAAAAGCAAATCAAGGATACTCTGGCTCGTCTAACATCGAAAGGATCGAAGACAAAGAGTTCGAAGTATCGTAGAGATAAGCGCGACGATGTTCGCCACCGTATGATGGCTGAGCAGGAGCTCGCCGATATGGATCGTAACCTTATTAAGGCAACCGAATTTGTAACCGTAAACGAGCTGGCCATCATGATGGACGTTCAGGTTACCGAAGTAATTGGAGCATGTATGAACCTTGGTCTGATGGTATCCATCAACCAGCGTTTAGATGCCGAAGCTCTAGTTTTGGTTGCTGAAGAGTTCGGATTCAAGGTAGAATTTGTTGCCGCCGACATTCAGGAGTCGATTCAGGAAGTAGAGGACAAACCGGAAGATTTGATTCCACGTGCACCTGTTGTTGCCGTAATGGGTCACGTTGACCACGGTAAGACCTCGCTACTTGACTACATCCGTAAGGCGAACGTAATTGCCGGTGAGGCGGGTGGTATCACCCAGCACATTGGAGCCTACTCGGTAAAGATTGACGACACCCGTAGGGTAACCTTCCTCGACACTCCAGGTCACGAAGCGTTTACCGCGATGCGTGCTCGTGGAGCCAAGGTAACCGACGTTGCCATCATCATCATCGCTGCTGATGATAGCATCATGCCTCAAACCAAGGAAGCCATCAACCATGCTGTTGCAGCAGGGGTTCCCATGGTGTTTGCCATCAACAAGATTGACAAACAGGGTGCAAATCCAGAAAAAATTCGCGAACAGCTTGCCAGCATGAACTACCTCGTAGAGGATTGGGGTGGTAAGTATCAGGTTCAAGAGATATCGGCTAAGAAGGGTGAGGGTATTCAGGAGCTGCTTGACAAGGTAGTGCTTGAAGCCGAAATGCTCGAGCTTAAAGCCAACCCAAATAAGAACGCAACCGGTACGGTTATCGAATCGACATTGGACAAGGGACGTGGTTACGTTACCACCATGCTGGTTCAGGCAGGTACCATTAATGTTGGTGACGTGGTTCTATCAGGACAGTACTACGGCCGCGTAAAGGCCATGTTCAACGAACGTGGAAAGAAGATTACCAGTGCAGGTCCATCGGTTCCCGTGCAAATGCTCGGACTAAACGGTGCACCAACAGCAGGTGAAACCTTCAACGTACTCGACGAACGTGAGGCTAAGGATATCGCCAACAAGCGCGAGCAGCTACAGCGTATGCAGGGACTACGTGCCACCAAGCACATTACCCTCGACGAAATTGGTCGCCGTATTGCCGTTGGAAACTTCAAGGAGCTCAACATTATTGTTAAGGGTGACGTGGACGGCTCGATTGAGGCGCTTACCGACTCACTTATCAAACTGTCGAACGAAGAAGTTCAGGTTAACGTTATTCACAAGGCTGTAGGTCAGATCTCGGAATCGGACGTACTGCTTGCTGCCGCTTCGAATGCGATTGTGGTTGGCTTCCAGGTTCGACCATCGACCAACGCCCGCCGTATTGCCGAGAAGGAAGGCATCGAAATTCGCCACTACTCGATTATTTACGACGCCATCAACGAGGTGAAGGACGCTATCGAAGGGATGCTTTCGCCCGAAATTAAGGAAGAAACGACCTGCTCGATTGAGGTGGTTGAAGTATTCGACATTACCAAGGTTGGAACAGTTGCCGGATGTATCGTTCGCGAAGGTACGGCTACCAGAAACACCAAGATTCGCATCATTCGCGAAGGTATTGTGATCTATACCGGAGACCTTGGGTCGCTTAAGCGCTTTAAGGACGACGTTAGAGAGGTTAAGAACGGTTTCGAGTGTGGTCTGAATATCAAGGGCTACAACGACCTTAAGGTTGGTGACTTCATTGAAGGCTACGAGCTTATTGAGGTAAAGAAAACGTTAGACTAAACAACGATTTAGGCTACCACCCATATAGTAAAAGGGGGCATCGGAAACGATGCCCCCTTTTTGTTGCCCACTATTGCATAGAATACCGAGTATCCGACAGCGGATACACACGGATTAATAGCCGAGAAGGTGCCGCGGCAGAACAAGAT
Source organism: uncultured Acetobacteroides sp. (assembly GCA_964292015.1). Classification (GTDB taxonomy): domain Bacteria; phylum Bacteroidota; class Bacteroidia; order Bacteroidales; family ZOR0009; genus Acetobacteroides. Next base: position 32,525 of record CAXYUU010000001.1, on the reverse strand, counting down.
AGATACCGCAATCCCCTTCGGGTTCGAAACGGTTCAGTAGCAGCCATTAAAAGAAGTATTCGACTATGGAAAGCGACTAAATACCGACTACCTGAGGACAATCAACGAATAATGCCTCGTAACTTGCACAGAAATGTAGCATATTTATAGGAAACGATCGCGAATTTGGTGTCGACAGTATAATCTGACCAAAATAAAAGCCAAATTTGTGCTGCACATATTTTCATCGACACAACAGAACCCAAAAGCACACCGAATGAATAAGGTTATTATTTTACTAGCGCTAGTAGCCTCCTTAATACTTGTGGCCCTTCCATCGCAAAGTCAAAACCCAAACCCGAAGCGCGAAATGCGGGCGGCTTGGATAGCCTCGGTGGAGAACATCGACTGGCCATCGAGTAAAAACAGAACACCCGAGCAACAACGAACCGAATTTACCACGCTGCTAGATAAGCTAAAGGAGGTAGGCATAAATGCCGTTATCGTACAGATTCGTCCCTGTGCCGATGCGCTGTACGACTCGAAGATCGAGCCTTGGTCGAAGTATCTTACCGGAAAGCAGGGCGCTGCCCCCAACCCGTTCTACGATCCCCTCCCCTTTATGATAGAGGAGTGCCACAAGCGCTGTATCGAGTTTCACGCCTGGTTCAACCCCTACCGTACCATTAAGGATACCACTGCCGATACCGAAACCGACTCGCTACATGTCACCAAGCAACACCCCGACTGGATGGTTACCTATGGCAACCAACGCTACTTCGACCCGGGGCTCCCTCAAACACGAGAGCACGTTGTTAAGGTAATTGAAGATGTGGTGCGCAGGTACGATGTAGACGGCATTCACTTCGACGACTACTTCTACCCCTACAAGATAAAAGGAAAAGAGTTTAATGACGACGCCACCTTTGCCGCCTACCCACGTGGTTTTGCGCAGGATCAGAAGGAGGCCTGGCGAAGAGACAACGTCGATCTCATTATTCGAATGCTGCACGACAGCATACATGCCACCAAGCCCTATGTTAAGTTTGGTATTTCGCCCTTTGGTATTTGGAGGAACAAGTCTAACGACCCGCGCGGTTCGGAAACCAATGGCGGATCGAACTACGACGACCTGTATGCCGATATTCTGCTTTGGACACAAAACAAGTGGATCGACTACGTGGTACCGCAGCTCTACTGGCACATTGGCCTCAAGGTTGCCGACTACAAAACGCTGGCAAAATGGTGGAGCGACAATAGTAACGGTGTACCCCTATTTATCGGACAAGGCTACTACCGGGTCGATCCAATGTCGAAAAACAAGGAGTGGCGAGATGGTAAGGAGATAGCGCGCCAGATGACGATGAACCGCACGATACCAACCATACAAGGTAGCGTCTACTTTAGCGCAAAGTCATTCCTCGACAATCCGCTTAAGGTAAACGAGCAGCTAAAGAAGAAATTTTACCAGTTCCCGGCCATTGTTCCCCAGATGAGCTTCATCGATAGCCTTGCGCCAGCAATACCCGCTAGCTTAGCCACCAGGGTGAATCAATCGGAAATACGACTTAGCTGGTCGGATAGCAACTCTACCGCATCGGAAATGGATAGGGCCAGGTACTATGTGGTATACCTATTTAAGGGAAAAGTAGACTTCAGCAATCCAAAAAATATATACGCCATTACCCGAGATACCTCCATAGCAATTAGCAGGGAGAAGAAGTCGATTCGCAAGAAGGTAAAGATTTGCGTCACGGCGCTCGACAGGCTGTACAACGAGAGCAAGCCAAGCCAAATGATTCGGGTAAAGCTGTAAGAATTCACCATAAAAGAAGAAGGTCGCCCTAAGGAGCGACCTTCTTAATTTTTAGAATACGAATTGTAAGTTTTCACCTAACAACTTCGCGTCATTAAAAAAAGTTACAATACATTAGTCTAAGCCTTGCTTTTTCTTGATCTAAAAACTAATGAAAGAGCCTTTGATACTGCAAGTGAAATCAGTATAAACAGAATTGTAAGCAATAGTTCTACTGCTATTCTAACAATAGCAGAACTTCCCAATAAATATTCTACATATATGTATTTCGCTAAAAAGAAGCTCGATGGCATTACTAGAATGAAATATGCTGAAATTACAAATACTCTCCTATTAGTAAACTTCAAAATAGCAGCCATTACAAGAATAGATAGAATAATATAAGCTACATATGGTGCCATGATTTTCTGTTTTATATGTCGCAATAAATTTGCATCAAAGAATATTCCGACACTAATCAATCAGCTTAACCTCTTCCTTGTACCTGTCGAGAAGCGATAAAGCACTTGGGTTTACCCTGAGCTGCTGAAGATATTTCTTAGCCTCCTCCTTATTATTTAGGGCAAGGTAGGCACGCATATACAGCGCAACCGCTTCGGGTTTACTTTCGGCACAAAGATTCTCGACCTTTACCTCCTTATTTAAGACATCAACTGCCTTTTGAGGCTTCCCCCTTTCGAGATAAAGAGAGATGGAACGAAGCATAGCCAGCTCGCGGATAGCTGCATGGTTTGCTTTTGCACCTAACTTCTGGGCCTTCTTATAAGCCGATTCGGAACGGGCGAAAAACCTTGAACTATTTGCTTCGGGAGCATTCTTTGCAACATTGCAGTAGGCATTGCCAAGGGCACAAAAGGTTGAGTCAGTCTCCTTCTCTTTACTAAAAAGAATGCCATACACTTCCGACAAGTTAGTAGGATACGACTTTAACATCGAGATAATAGCCGGAATACGTTGATATCCGATTTCTTGTTGAAGCGGGTCCCCTCCAGGAATTGCAACTACAATATTTGGAACAGCCTGAACGCCATACTTCGATGCAGTTCCACGATCATCATCAATATCAACCTTAACCATTACCATGTTAGCCATCTGTGCTTTTACCGCTGGATCGGACCAAACTTCCATTTCCATGGATTTACAGGGGCCACACCAGCTCGCGGTAAAGTCAAACATTAGCAGCTTACCTGTTGCTTTGGCAACTTTTTCGGCATCGGCATAGTTGTAAATCCATTGTGCATGAGCACCAAGAGAGGCCAGTAGCAGGCCGAACATTAACAAATAATTTTTATTCATACTATTTGAATTTAGATTTCTCTAAAAATATATATTTTAGGTTAATTCCAACCATAAACAAGCAGATAATAACGCTAGCCATGCATATTTCATTGCATTTACCCACTAATATGCTATATTTGGCACATGGTTGTACGCTTCGTAAATAATCTATACCACCAGCAGGGCAAAGGCCTATACAGCTGCTGGATCTGCTGATTTAACTTCCCCATTTCGAGGATGCCCATCCTCACATCCACCATTTTCCAACTTTACTTTAATAATTACTGATTCAATGTTGCTTGATTAGTGTCTCTCTGTGAAGGCCTTTGTGCTCTTCGTGGTTAAAACTATTCTTAACGAAGCCACATTGATTCCTGATTTCTAACTCCAAGTTTACTATGGATAAAGGAGTAGTATTCGACATCAAACGCTTTGCCGTTAATGATGGCCCTGGAATTCGTACGGCCGTATTTTTAAAGGGATGCCCACTGAGATGCCAGTGGTGCCACAACCCCGAAGGGCTGTGCAGGGATATAGAGCAGTCGACCAAAACCGTAAGGGTTGATGGTGTTGCCTATACCATGCCCTACAGCATCGGCTACGAAACAACTACCACCAACCTGGTAGCCGAATTGCTGAAGGATCAAATTTTTATGGAGGATTCGGACGGTGGGGTAACCTTTTCGGGAGGCGAACCACTCATGCAGGCCGCATTTCTACACCAAATGCTCAAGGAACTTCACCAAAAGGGCATTCATACCGCTGTCGACACGTCGGGTTTTGCCCAATGGAGCGATATTGAACCGCTAATCCCCCATACCAGCCTGTTTCTGTACGACCTCAAGTGCATCGACGACGCAAAGCACCAGCGCTTTACCGGCGTATCGAACGCCATCATTCTCGAAAATCTGAAAAAGCTGTCGGATTTGGGTGCCCCCGTTCAAATTCGCATCCCCATCATCCCCACATTTAACTACGAAGACAACGAGATGGGACTGCTGCTGAGCTTTATTCGCCAGCTCAGCAACGTCGTACGCGTAGACCTGCTACCGTACCACAAAATCGCCCAGTCGAAGTACGAACGGCTGGGCATCTACAACCCCCTATTTGAAAAAGAATCGCTACATGCCGAAAGTATTCAGCATTACTACGATCTATTCGAACAGGCAGGGCTAAAGGTGTCGGTTGGAGGGTGAGAATGAAATTGAGAAGTTAAAGAAGGTTGAAGTTAAAGAAGTTAAAGAAGTTAAAGGAAGTTAGAGAATAGGCAGAACCTCGATCGGAGCGGGACTCCCCTCCTTATCAAGGCAATCTTATTAAGTTAAGGAAAAAACTTTCCTCGGAGTGTCATCCCGTGCTTGTCACGGGATCTAATGAATTGCCCGAAGGGCCTTTTTTTAGAATCTATTGGATTCATATTTAGATTCCGGGACAAGCCCGGAACCGAGCAACGCGAGCTCGACGAAGTCAATGACAACGCTGATAGAGCTTCGTGCTTAACTTTATGACATTGCCTTATCAAGGAGGGGTGCCCGTAGGGCGGGGGGGGCATAAATAGTGTGTCGTGATACTTAATACCAGCTTTGTCCAAATCTAATGCTAACAACATAACCATTACTACCATGAACGAACGAGTAAAAAAGTTACGAGAGGAGACCCTTAATGCGGTTAATACCCTTTCGTCGGAAAGAGGACTCCTGATTACCGAGTTCTACAAAAGCATAGAAAACACCAACCTATCGGTACCCGTTAAGCGTGCCAAGGCATTTGAGCACATCCTTACCCGTAAGAAGATATACATTGGCCAAGGCGAGCTAATCGTTGGCGAACGAGGGCCAAAACCCAAGGCAACACCAACCTATCCCGAAATTTGCGTGCATACGCCCGAAGATCTGGAAGTACTCAACAGCCGTAAGCATGTTTCGTTTAAGGTGGACGAGCAAACACGAACCGACTTCGGGAATACCATCACGCCATACTGGACGGGCAACAATAACCGCGAACGTATCATGTCGGCTATGACCAGCGAGTGGAAGCAGGCATTCGAGGCAGGCATCTTTACCGAGTTTATGGAGCAGCGCGCTCCAGGACATACCGTTTGCGGCGGTAAGATTTACCAGATGGGGATGAACGACTTCATCCACCAAATTGATAAGTCTATTGAAAAGAATCAGAAAAACGATGGCGATAACTCCAACAAGATAGAGGAGCTTATTGCCATGCAGATAACGGCAACGGCCATCATAACCTTTGCGCAAAGGCACGCCCAAAAGCTGGAGGAGCTCGCCAGTGTAGAGCCTAATACGACTCGAAAAGCCGAGCTGCTAAAGATGGCAACGGTTTGCCGAAACGTACCGGCCAATAAACCCACCACCTTCCACGAGGCGCTACAGTACTACTGGTTTATCCATCTTGGCGTTATAACCGAGCTGAATCCGTGGGACGCGTTTAACCCTGGAAGACTCGACCAACACCTATACCCCTTCTACAAAAGCGAAATCGAAAGCGGTACGCTTACACAAGAAGCTGCTCGCGAGCTACTCCAGTGCTTTTGGGTAAAGTTCAACAACCATCCATCGCCACCTAAGGTGGGCATTACCGCCCAGGAGAGCAGCACCTACACCGATTTCTGCCTAATAAATGTTGGCGGAGTAAAAGATGACGGCAGCGATGGCGTAAACGAGGTATCATTCCTCATTCTGGATGTGATCGAGGAGATGAGGTTGCTACAGCCCAGCTCCATGGTACAGCTATCGAAGAAGAACCCCGACAGCTTTATCGACAGAACCATCAAGATAAGCAAAACCGGATTTGGACAACCGTCTATATTCAACACCGACGCCATGGTTCAGGAGATGCTACGCCAGGGCAAGACCATTATCGATGCCCGACGTGGCGGTGCAAGCGGATGTGTAGAGGTAGGTGCATTCGGTACCGAGGCCTACTGGCTTACCGGATACTTTAACCTGCCCAAAATTCTGGAGCTAACGCTAAATGATGGTGTAGATCCACGAACCGGCAGACAGCTGGGAATAAAAACAGGCAATGCCAGCACATTTACCTCCTACGAAAAACTTCTTGGAGCCTTCGAAGAGCAGGTAAACCACTTTATGCGCATAAAAATTGCCGGTAACGTAAAGAACGAGGAGATATTTGCCCAGCATATGCCCGTTCCCTTCCTCTCCATCCTTATCGACGACTGCATCACCTCGGGCGTAGACTATAACGCTGGCGGGGCACGCTACAACACCACCTACGTACAGGGAGTTGGCCTTGGTACCATTACCGATTGCCTTGCTTCGCTAAAGCACCACGTGTTCGAAAAGCAGGATATCACCATGGCCACCATGCTCGAGGCCATAAATGCCAACTTTGTAGGCTACGAGGCCATTCGAAACGAGCTCATCTTTAGCACGCCCAAGTACGGCAACGACGACGACCTCGCCGACCGCTGTTTAAACGAGGTGTTTGAGCTCTACTTCCATGCCGTTGACGGTAAACCCAACGCCCGAGGAGGCGTACACCGCGTAAACCTGCTACCCACCACCTGTCACATCTACTTTGGCAAGGTTACCGGCGCACTACCCGATGGACGAAAAGCTACCACCCCCCTATCGGAGGGAATTTCGCCCTCGCAGGGATGCGACACCCACGGGCCAACGGCGGTTATCAAGTCGGCTGCCAAGATAGACCACCTACGAACTGGCGGTACGCTACTAAACATGAAGTTTGCCCCCCAGTTCTTTAATGGCGACGAGGCCATACGCCGAGTATCGAGCCTAGTGCGCAGCTACTTTAAGATCGACGGCCACCATATCCAGTTTAACGTCGTAAATGCCGACACCCTACGCAAGGCGCAGCAAAAACCCGAGCTGTACCGCGACCTCATTGTCCGGGTTGCCGGCTTTAGCGACTACTTTAACGACCTGGGTATCGACCTACAAAACGAAATCATTACACGAACCGAGCACGAAGCGGTATAACACCGTAAAATAGTACGTTCTCGACTCATAAAACCCCGTAAAAGAAGTACCGCAGCAACAAAAGGCTGCGGTACTTTTTGGTTATAACAGATAGACTGGCATATAAGTTACAGATCATATCCCAACAACAATAAAGTAAAGAGCAAGGTAAGTATGTACTTGAAGATTATCAATATAGAACGGTAGGAGTCCATAATATAGATATAAAATATGTTCAAATGATACAAAAAAACAATCTATTCATTTACAAATTGTCATATTCACCTGCATCCATTAGCTACTTAACAGTTGCGGTATGAAGCAGAATACCAAAGTATTCACTATACTAACATTTAAAATGCGAATTCTATTTGTATTACTATGCTATAGTTAATTAAGCACAGCTACAGCAATACACCATCAACCCATATAGCAGTAAAATATTCAACAATTTTAGTACCGCCATATGCTACATCAGTAGGGCATAAGCGCCACCACCAACGGTTACACCTATGCCCTACCTATTTTTTATCCTAAAAGAGGAGTGCGGCTTAACCTATAGCGGCTTAAGCACTACGGTAATGCGCGTTACCTCCTTCGGATTAACGTAAACGGTAATCTCCTGATCGGCAAACCCAACTTTTGACACCATCATTCGGTAGGTACCCGGCTTCAGGTGCTTAATGTTGATTACCCCCTTGTCCTTCGAGAGCTTTTTAGACACCAGCACCTCGCCAGCTTGCGCGTCCTGCCTATCTTTTTTCAGCGTAACAACCTTGTTTGCATACGGAGCGGCAGTGCCGTACAGGCGTACCATAGCGTTAGCTACCGGAAGCCCTCCCGAGGTAAGCTTTACCTGTACCGAATTAGGCAGCCTTCTGCTTGCATTTACCTTTATGGCGTGGTAATCGCGGTAAAGATCCGGAATCAGCACCTTGTTTACCGCAATAATATCGTTGAGCTTGCAAAAATGGTGGTCTACCTGCTCCTCACACTGGCTGCGCTCAGTGCGAAGCTGCTCCTGCCGAGCATGCAGGCTTGCCTGATCGGCTATCGCCTTCAAAAGTAGCACGCGGCACGCATCGATCTCATCAACCTGTGGCTCGGTATAGCCATGGGCTATAAGTACCGACTTTTTATCCTGCATGAAGTTGCTAATGATTAGCGAGTAGTCGAGAAGCTCCTTCACCTTATACTTATTCAGATCGCCGGTAACGCGCAGCTTCTTCAATTCTAAATCATCGGGCGTTTTTAGCGATTCCAACATTAGCAATCCCCTAACGGTAAGCTTCACGGTTTGGTCGAATAACGCATTAACCTGCTTGGTACTTTTTGTCATAAGCACCTTACACGATTTAAGGGTTACCCCAGTGTCCTCTCTGTTCTCGAGCAAAATGGTAATCTTACCGGAAATAACCTTAACCTCGGGTATCTTCGCCGTATCGGGCGATGTACCCACCAAAAGGCATCGTGCATGCATTGCCTTCGTAGTATCAGTGCTGAACTTTTTCATAAATAAAAAAAATATTAGTTAGACAGAAGTAAATTAGGGCGATTTTTACAGAATTTCAATGCATGTTTTATAATTTTCTGTAAACGTCATTAATTTTTTTCTGCATAACCACTCAGCACCTTTATAGGGTATCATGCCGCGCGTATCATGTATCGCGCATCACAAACCTAACGCCAGCTATATTTGAAAGTCTATACTGCAATTTTTGGTGGTGTTCGTGAAACTTGTGTCGTGTGACGTGCTGCCATTGGAGTTGAGTAGCTACTATCGTGCGTATACCGGTAGGGCTAGGCTCTATGGCCACCCATAGATCGTACAACCGCTAAGGCTACCTCACCAACCAATGCCCCATGCAAGTAATCCGCTGCCCATGCAGCCGTATCCGAATTACCGATCGGTAAAATAGCGTAGCTAGCGCCGTATTCCAGCAAAAGAAGGGGCAATACGGCATCAGTTCCACCGGTATCGCCAAAACAACACGTCAAACCGAGACTCGTAGGGTACATTCTGCAACTCGGCCTCCATCACCTCCAGCTATCGGCTACAAGAAAAGGGCAGCCAGCCAAAATAACGCGATGAATGGTAAAAAAAAAGCAAAACAAGTGCATAAACTCGACTAAACAGCGCACAAACTCAACGAAACGGTGCACAAACTCAACGAAACAGTGCACAAACTCAACTAAACAGTGCACAAACTCAACTAAATTTCAGCAAAAAAGGGAACTGTAGCGCCACTACAGAGAACCCTACCGAACAAAACAAAATACATATCTATCTGGCTAGCCGCAACATAGACACATACCGTTGAGCCAGTGCAAAGAAGGTAACCGCTACTGTAGGGTAGACCAAGGCGCTACGCACAACAAAAAAAGAGCCAGATAAACAAGCTATCCACGATCGGATATACTCCCATAAAAATGCAAAAAAGTAGCAATCTTGCCAATACTCCGCTTACCATTTGCTCTACCAATGGCTAACCCCGAGGTATCTCGCGATGTACCTATCTCAAGCCAGAAAAGAGTGCAACTCGCACATAGAAATACTACCATATAACTAGGAAACCTCCTGTTTTTTTTAACTTTTTAGATAAAAAATAACAGCGTTAGGTAAAAGTTGCTACATTAGCAACCTATCATATTAGCGTAACCATTTATAATCGTATAGGTTTTTATTAAGTTCGATACCTGCCCTTCGGGTAGGAAATGGTTTACGCAGTAGGTAGATAAAGGAAGAGGTTGATTTTCGATTAGCAGGCATATATGGTGGCTACCGCTACCCACTTTTCTTGGCTACTAGCCTCGAACAGGAATGCTTCAAAGAAATAGGCAACCATCCTCCTGTAAAAAAAGATGTAAAACTCTATACTAACTATACGTAAGCTGCCATGTCCAAATTTACCCATTACAACCAGCACGATGCCATGGACTGCGGCCCAACCTGCCTTCGCATGGTGGCCAAGCACCACGGAAAAAGCTTCTCGATCCAGAGCTTACGCGACAGCTCGTACCTATCGCGCGAGGGTGTTTCGCTATTTGGCATCAGCAAGGCAGCCGAAAGTATCGGCTTTCGAACCATAGCGGTTAAGGCCACCTTCGAACAGCTTGCCAACGAGGCTCCCCTACCCGCCATTATACACTGGAATCAGAATCACTTTATAGTAGTATACCGGATTAAAACCAAACGGGGCAAAACCACGGTATCCATTGCCGATCCAGGTGGTGGAATGGTAACGTACAACAAGGAAGAGTTCCTTCGCTGCTGGATATCCGATAGCATGGAGGGTAAAGATGTGGGGATAGCCCTACTACTGGAGCCAACCCCCGATTTTTATAGTCAGGAAGATGAGAAACTCGACAAAACACGTCTCGCCTACCTGTTCAGCTACCTCCGCCCCTACCGCAAGCTGCTGGTTCAGCTCTTTGTTGGGCTGTTGGTGGGTAGCTTGCTGCAGCTTATCTTCCCGTTTCTTACGCAAAGCTTGGTCGACTACGGTATTGGCAACCAAAAAATCAGCTTTATCTACCTCATACTTATCGCGCAGCTGGCGCTAACTCTTGGAAAGGTAAGCGTGGAGTTTATACGCGGATGGATACTGCTCCATATCGGGGCACGAATCAACATATCGCTAATATCCGACTTCCTAATAAAGCTCATGAAGCTCCCCATGCGCTACTTCGACACCAAAATGGTGGGCGATCTTATCCAGCGAATTGGCGACCACAACCGTATCGAAACCTTTTTAACCGGAACAACGCTCAGCGTTGCCTTTGCGGTGTTCAACCTCATCATATTTGGGGCGGTACTCGCCTACTACAACCTGGCCATATTTGCCGTATTCCTTTTGGGTAGCGGTATCTACTGTGCATGGGTGTGGGTATTCCTAAAGCGAAGGGCAGAGCTCGATCACAAGCGCTTTGCACAGATGTCGGCTAACCAAAGTAACCTCATCCAGCTCATACAGGGCATGCCCGAAATAAAGCTGAACGGTTGCGAGCAGCAAAAACGTTGGGAGTGGGAGCGCATACAGGCAAAGATATTTAAGGTAAGCATAAAGGGGCTGGCGCTTAACCAGTACCAGCAGTCGGGTGCGGTGCTCATCAACGAAAGCAAGAACGCCCTGATATCGGTATTTGCCGCCAGCGCCGTAATTAACGGAAGCATGACGCTAGGAATGATGCTAGCCGCGCAGTATATCATCGGGCAAATGAATAGCCCCATCGACCAGCTGATATCCTTTCTAAATGCCACCCAAGATGCCAAGCTAAGCATTGAAAGGTTGGGCGAGGTACACCTACGCGATAACGAGGAGAAGGAAGATGGCTACTACCGTACCGATATTCCACCCAGCTCCGAGATAGCAATCAAAAACCTATCGTTTAGCTACGATGGCCCCGAGTCCGATCTGGTATTGGAAAGCCTTTCGTTAGATATACCTGCCGGAAAAACCACCGCCATAGTGGGCATGAGCGGTAGCGGCAAGACAACACTCCTTAAGCTGCTGCTCGGATTTTATCCCCCCAACAAAGGCGAGGTACGAATTGGCGGTAATCCACTCGAACGCTACAGTATAGGCGAGTGGCGCAAGCGCTGCGGCATTGTGATGCAGGATGGATTTATCTTTTCCGATACCATTGCCCGCAACATTGCCCCCGCCGACGAAATTGTAGACCGCGAAAGGGTGATCCATGCCGCATCGGTAGCCTGCATCCTCGAATTTATCGAATCGCTACCGCTAGGACTCAACACCAAGATAGGTAGCGATGGGCATGGGCTCAGCCAAGGACAACGGCAGCGCCTGCTAATTGCCCGCGCGGTGTACAAAAACCCCGACTACATCTTCTTCGACGAGGCCACCAACGCGCTAGATGCCAATAACGAAAAGGCAATAATGGCCAACCTCGGCGATTTCTTTAAGGGACGAACCGTAGTGGTGGTAGCCCATAGGCTAAGCACCGTAAAAAATGCCGATCAAATAGTGGTACTCGACAAAGGACGAATAACCGAAACAGGAACACACCGCGAGCTGGTCGACAGAAAGGTGGGCTACTACGAGCTGGTAAAGAATCAGCTGGAGCTGGGCAATTAAAGAGGTTAGAACACCGATTTTACTGATTGAACAGATTTTACATTGGTAGTAAACAACAAGCAGAAAAGAAGCTATTGTAGAAGTTAGACGAACGTGTTTTAAAAGTAATCGAATAGCCCCGAAGGGGCGATATAAGATAGAGATGGGTAAAGCCCATTGACATAAAGCGACAGACCTTGGCATAGGGTGAAACCCTATGTATTGAATTTCATAGTAAGTAAATAGGTTAACCGTATAAATATGGAAGAAGCTAGCAGTAAGGACATAAAACCTAAAAAGAACCTCGTTGTACGATCCGACGAAATGGCGGAGATTTTGGGAACACCTCCCAAGCAGATCATCCGATACGGAATAACCGTAGTAGGAGCCATCGTTGTAATGGTTGTTGTTGGCAGCGCATTTGTAAAGTATCCCGATATAATTCCCGCACCCATAACCATTACCACCGAAGCACCACCCGAAATGCTCATAGCCCGAGTCTCGGGTAAGCCAATGGCCATTCTGGTAAAGGATAAGATGCAGGTGGTGGCCAACCAGCTGGTAGCGGTGATGCAAAACTCGGCAAGCTATAGCGATATGGAACGCCTCACCCGTCTTTGCCCCGGTAATGGCGATAATGCCGCCCTAGCCGATAGGCTTGCCGCCATAAGCTTTCCCGAAAACCTATCCCTAGGCGATGTACAAAGCTCGTATAACGAGCTGCTGAAAAACTTAAGCCAGTATAAGCTCTTTGTTCGGCAGCAGTACTATCCCCGAAAGGAGCAGGCGCTGATAGCCGAGATAAGTGGCTACCATAAGTACCAAAGTAAGCTCACCAACCAGCAGGCAATCACCCAACAGGACTACCATCTTACCCTAAAGCAGCTGCGGCGCGATTCGCTACTGCTCGCGCAAAAGGTAATTGCCCCTGCCGACTACGAAAAAACCGAATCGGCCATGCTCTCGAAGCGAAGTAGCGTTGCACAAACAGGCATATCGGCCACCAATGCCGAAATAGAGCTGGCCAAGCTATCGCAAAGCCTTACCGAGCTCCGAATGGAGGCAGGTAGCAAGCAGCAGCAGCTAGTCGACAACCTGTTGGCCTCGTACAACCAGCTAAAAAGCTCGCTCGCGCAATGGGACGAAAAGTATGTGCTAAAGGCCAAGCGCGAAGGCATGCTAACGTACCTAAAGGTGTGGAGCGTAAACCAGGAGGTGCGAGCCGGCGAAACGCTATTTGCCATCATCCCTAGGAATAAGGGCAAAATAGTTGGAAATGCATCGCTTAATCGCGCAAGCATGGGTAAGATAGCCGAAGGGCAGAGCGTAAACATTACCCTCAACGGATATGCTAAGCAGGAGTTTGGTACGCTAAAAGGAAAAGTTCTCAAGATATCGCTAGCTCCCGGCGACAGCAGCTATTCGGCAACCATATCCATACCCCAAAACCTAATAACAACCTACAAGAAACCGCTACATCTAAGAGGAGAGCTGACAGGTACTGCCGAAATCAGTACCGACGAGCTAAGCATCCTAGCCCGAATATGGGCACCCCTTAAGTATATGATATCGCAACAAAAAAACTAACTGCCATGGCAATAAAAGAGATGGTAAAATTAGCGGAGCTAGACCGCGAGCTACATCAGGAATGTACCGGAGATTCAAAAATACTGGCCCATAAAATAGGTATTTCCCGCAGTACGCTCTACAACCTCTTCGAAGAGCTAAAAAATATTGGTGCCGAAATTGAGTACGATTCAAAAAAGCATACCTACTACTATAAAAAGGGGATAAAGATTCTTTTTGCAGTAGAACGGGAGTCGGATAATTACCTACTGGTTAACGACCTAAAGAAACTTATTGGAGGAGCTAGAAATAGTTGCCCCAGTACAAGATTCTGGACTGCTTCCCAACTATATTAGCATTCGTAGCAGGCAAGATGGCCATTAACCTTGCTGCCCCGGATGCCGAAAAGGGTATGAGTAGGTAGTAAAAAAAACGTTATAATGGAAAAGATTAAGTTGAAAAACAAACTATCTCTTAATAAAGAGAGTATTGCTCGTCTTAATAAGGATGAAATGAACGGTATTCAAGGTGGTGGGTGGAGTGCTGGCTGTACTGATGGCTGTGGTACTGCCAAAACTTGGCTTAATTGTACACAAGCTGATTGTACTCGAGATTGTGGAACTATTTCGTGTGGGTCACGAGCATTTTGTACATCGACAGAATTAGAATCTGTGGAATAGTTCATTTTCTTAATGTCACTGAAATGTATTGTCCGATTTAAGATATTTCTATAAATTATTATAGTTATTCTTCTAATCGGACAATATTTGAATATTAAAATTTAAGTTATTAATAATTTGATGGATTACAAAACAAAAATTGATGCGATTGCATTGATCCTTTCTCGTGAATATCAACTTATACCACACTATGGACTACATTCAGGGACTTCTGAGAGTGCGATGTTTCTGATTGAATATGCTAAATATAGCAATGATAAAAAATATATTATAGCGTCTAGAAATCTAATTAATTGCACTATTGAATTGCTTAAAAATACAGATGCATTTCCCACGTTCTGTACAGGAATATCTGGTGTTGGTTGGTTTTTTTCATATCTTGAGAAGCAGGGAATTATTGACGATATTAACTATGACGAAATTGATAATTATTTATTAATTGAATTAAATAATCAAATCAAATTAAATCATTATGATTTTTTACATGGGGCTTTGGGTATTTCGTTCTACTTTATATTTAAAGCAAATAATACTAAAAATAGTAAGTATGCACAAATAATTAGTGAATTAATAGACTGGTTAAGTGAGTCATCAATTAATGAATCATATGGCGAGTATCATATAACAAAATGGATGTCGTATGATATTACAAAGCAAAAAAACATTTTCAACATTTCAATGTCCCATGGTATGTCTAGTATACTTGTATTGTTAACTAAAATAATAAACATATGCAAAAGTAATGAAAAGAAAAAGGTTGAATTTTTAATTGAGGGTGTTGTTAATTATATTACGACTCAAAATATTGATTTTAATATATATGGATCACATTTTCCTAGTTATTCCATAGAAAGTGAAATTACTATAAAAAAAAGTCGACTTGCATGGTGTTATGGCGATTTAGGAATTGCATGTGCAATTTGGCAAGCAGGTAAAGCGTTGAATAAATTAGAGTGGCAAAATATTGCAAAAAGGGTTCTTTTAGATGCTGCCAATAGAACAAATTTAGATGTTGAATTTGTGACTGATGCTGGTCTTTGTCATGGGACAGCGGGTATAGCGCATATTTTCAATCGAATGTATTGTAATATAGGTGATAGTAAATTGAAAATTGCTCATGATTTTTGGGTAAATGAAACTTTGAAAATGTCAAAGTTTAAGGATGGACTTGCTGGCTATAAAGCAATTAATGGGAATGAGTATATCAATGACAGCTCATTACTTGAAGGAATTTCCGGGATAGGACTCATGTTACTTTCTTCTATATCTGATAATGTTTCTAATTGGGATGAATGCTTACTACTTAATTAAATTTAAGACAAATGAACTATTCGCTTTTTTCAAAAATATTTCTTCGAACTCCCATGTTTTCTTTTGATGAAATAGATAATCCAGTAATTTCTTCCATTTTTAAAGAATCAATATTTTTAGCTTCTCCTGAATTATATTCAGAATGGCTTAAGGTAAGAAATGAAGATATAAAAAATAGTAAAACAATTAATAAGATTGAGCTTTCGGTTTTAAAGTATGATATAAGATCGCATGTAAGATGTACTCCATTTGGATTGTTTGCAGGTATTTCTACAACGGATTTTAAGTTGAGTAATGAGTCAAAAGTATTTCTCGCTCCGCAAACGAGTTATACAAGATATACTAGATTAGACATGTCCTATCTATGCACTCTGTCATACGATTTAACTCAAAATAAAAATGTAAAACATGAACTACTATTCTTTCCAAATTCATCAATATATACTTGTGCAGATAAATATCGTTACATTGAATTTAAATACAAAAATAGTCAAAGACTTTATCACTTAATGAGTGTTGATGCAAATGTGTATCTACAAAACATACTTGCTAAGTCGGAGGATGGTTGCACAATAAAAGAGTTAGCCAATAGCATTATTGAAGAAGACATAACTTATGCAGAAGCTTTGGAGTTTATTAATGAATTAATTGATTCACAAATATTAATTAGTGAGTTAGATCCGAATGTTACTGGTAAAGATCTACTTACTTCAATTATAGAATGTTTGTCGAAAATTAATAATGATTGGTGTCGTGACACTGTTTTTTCGTTAAAACAAATTCAATTACATTTGATAAGTATCGACTCTAAAGAGTTAGGAATTACAAGTAATTATTACACACAAATTTTGAATATAGTAAAGAAATTAGACACCTTGTATGATTTAAAATACATATTTCAAACAGATTTAGCAAAGCCTGTTATTAATGCTGAATTAGATTGTAATTTTATTGATGTGCTTAAGCAGACTATTAAATTATTAAATAAATTAACACCTAAAAATTCTAATTCAAACCTTGTTTCATTCAAAAGGAAATTTGTTGATCGATATGAAGATGAACTTATTCCAATACAAATTGCTCTTGATCCAGAAATAGGAATAGGTTATGGTTCTGATAATAGATATGGCATTGTTAATCCGTTAATAGATGATTTATCCTTACCAATGACTAAAAATACATATAATGGAAGTATGAACACTCAAACTAAATTTCTTATTAAAAAAGTTAATAAATCATTGTCCGATAATTGTGATCACATAGAAATAACTGATGAAGATATTATCGATCTTGATGAGGACTGGAATGATTTACCTTTAACTTTTTCAGCTCTAGTCGAGCATTATGGAGATACTTTTTCCTTAAATGCAGTAGGAAATCATAGTGCTGCAAATCTTTTGGCAAGATTTTGCCATACAGATGTATCAACTAATAACTTTGTATTAGAAATAACGAAAAAGGAGAAGGAATTATTAGAAGGGAAGATTGTTGCAGAAATTATTCATCTCCCTGAATCACGTTTAGGAAATGTCATAAATCGACCAATATTAAGAAATTATGAAATTCCATTTTTAGCTAAATCAGGCTGCGATAAAGAATATCAAATTTCACTACAAGATATTTTGATAGGTGTTAAAAATGGTCGCGTTATGCTTTGGTCAAAATATCATAGTAAAGAAATAATTCCAAGATTAAGTAATGCACACAACTATAATTACAATTCACTACCTATTTATCATTTTTTATGTGACTTACAGGATCAAGATACGCGAAGTAGTTTGTCATTTAAGTGGGATGAGTTATTCAATGAATTTAATTATTTACCACGTTTAATATATAAAAATGCAATTTTATCATCCGCAAGATGGCTGGTAAGAAAGGAAGAAATAGATAAATGGAGGAATGTAAGTAATGAATATTTACTTATGTTCGTCGAAAAATTTCGACAAGAACGTAAAATCCCAATTGAAGTTAAGTTTATTGAAGGTGATAATGAGATGTATATTAACTTTAGGTGTACTAATCACATACAAATGCTATTGTCCTTAGTTAAAAACAAGCAGGTGTTTCAGTTGAATGAATTCCTCTTTAAGAAGGAAAAAGCAGTTGTGAATTCAATTGAAGGCGGTTATACTAATCAGATGATTTTTTCATTTTATAAAAATTTTTGATTTATGTTGAAACGTATTTTCATACCAGGTAGTGAATGGCTATATTTGAAATTATATTGTGGAATAAAATTCTCTGACAAATTACTACTAGAATGTGTTATGCCTTTATTTGAGAGAGATCATATTATATGCAACTTTTTTTTTATAAGATATACAGATCCAGATTATCATCTTCGAATTAGAATTAAAGTTGATAATCCAAATAAATTTCATGACATACTATTTTACTTTTATTCATTAACTAATGTTTTTGTTGATTTAAAATTAGTTTGGAAAATTCAACTAGATACTTATAAGAGAGAAATTGAACGTTATGGTGAAAATACGATGGAGTTATCGGAACAATTCTTTAAAATTGATAGTATTTACACTTTAAGATTATTACACATTATTAATGAAAATGAAGATGAGACAGTCCGTTGGCTTTATTCTTTATGTGCAATAGACAAAATACTCAATGCGTTTAAGTTTGAATTGTCAGAAAAAATTTATTTACTGCAAAAACTAAGTGTTTCTTTTGGCAAGGAGTTTGGATTGAATAAAGGTTTAAAGTTACAATTAGACAAGAAGTATAGCGATAACAGACTTAATATCCGAAACTTTTTTGAAAGAAAGAATGGAAATCAAGAGTATATTACTATTTATAATTTGTTAGATGATTTTGAAAATTCTATTACCGTTGTTTCTGTTGCAATTATTGAAATATTAGAAATTCACAATTCATCTATTTCAAAAAACGACTTAGTTTCTAATTTTATTCATATGCATTGCAACAGGTTGTTTATATCCAATCAGCGTACTCATGAACTCGTATTATATAATCTACTTTATAAGCATTACTCTTCTGTAATGGCACGAAGTAAGATAAAAGCCTAAACTGACGTAATGAAAAACTATTTTTTCATATTTCTTTTTACTATAATCCTACTAATCACAAGTTTGGTGTATTCAACTCATACAAGGATAAATGCTAGTGAAAAGGATCAAAAGGTGTCTTCGTTAAGACGGGATGTGCAGCATATTAAAAGTATTTCGCCACAAGACACGAATTTCTCCGATTTGCTTTTTTTAAAAGAAGTTTTAAAAGAAAAGCAAATTGTACTACTCGGCGAAGCTATGCATACTGATGGTATCACTTTTTTAGCAAAAAGTAGGCTTGTAAAATTTTTACACCAAGAACTTGGTTTCGATGTGCTGATGTATGAAGCTGGTCTTTATGATACCGAGTTGTTTTGGCAGAAAGCAAAGCGAGATACGGCGAAAAATGATTCTATATTCTCATCAGCACTATGGCGATTCTGGCAAAACAATAGCGAAAATAAGAATTTACTAAGTTACCTTCTTAAAAATATTAATACAACTAAGGAAATATCTGTTGCTGGGTTCGATGTGCAGTTTAGTGGTCAAGTAAAGAATATTGTGAGAGATTCATTGCTATCATCCTATCTTGCTAATCATCGCGTAATTAACAAACAAAACTTTCCCTCGTTTTTTAAAGTTAAACCAAACTATTCTGAATTCCCCCTGCCGCACATATTTTACACGTTGAAAAAAACGTTTAAAGACTCTGTACTTTCTGATATCGAAGGTATTTGCCACTACTTAAAAAAAAGAGAGTCACAAAATAAAAACGACATGCTATATCTTCGTTTTTTTTCGAATCTACATGCTCTTTACACCTATTCGTGGAAGTACGACTATGGCTCACTTAAACGATTTCAGGTTAGAGATTCAGCTATGGCATCCAACTTTACCTGGCTAAAAGAGAATAGATTTAAAGGACGAAAGATAATTATATGGGCAGCAAACATGCATATAGGCTACGATAATAGAAGTTACACGCATCCGGTTGGTTTTACATCGATGGGCGAGTATATTAAAAAGTCTTATGGCAAACAATGCTATGCCATAAACTTCACATCTTTTTCCAACACCAGATCGGTAGGTAATTCTGATGAAGTATACAACAATAAAACGGTTGAATTTTTACTACATAAGCTCAAACAACCCTACCTTTTTCTGAATTTTAGCTCCATACGTTATTCCACATTTATGTTTAGTAGGGTTAATATGAATTGCAATAATAGTCAAAGTATGAATGCGCGCTGGTGTAATATTACAGATGGCATTTTTTATATCGATAGGATGTCCGACATAAAAGAAAATCAGTAGTTATATGAAAGAAATTATACGAACTCAGAAGTTGAACTTCAGCTATGGTAGCCGTAAAGTTATCGATAATTTAAGTCTGATTGTACCGGAGAATTCCATTTACGGCTTTCTTGGTGAGAACGGAGCCGGTAAATCAACAACAATTAAAATACTCCTAGGTTTACATCCATGCAATTCTGGTTCGATAGTAGTATTTGATAAAGATTACGACCATAATAGAAATGAGATACTTTCACAAATTGGGAATTTGATTGAGACTCCAACGCTCTACCCTCACTTAACTGCTTACGAGAGTTTAAAGTATGCCGATTACCTTCATGGCATGGGCGAAGAAAGGATTACCCAAGTACTTATGAATGTCGGACTTTGGGAGCATCGACATAAAAAAGTGAAGCATTTATCAACAGGAATGAAGCAGCGGCTAGGAATCGGGCTGGTAATCTTCCATAAGCCAAGGCTCTTGATACTCGACGAACCCATTAATGGATTAGATCCAAATGGGGTTGTAGAAATGCGTAAGCTCCTGCTGACAATATGGCGCGAAGGGGTGACCATATTTATGTCAAGCCATATCTTGAGCGAAATCGAGAGGCTATGCACCCATATCGGAATTATCAAACAAGGGGGCTTGATATATCAGGGTGAGATGTCGAAGTTGCTGTCAACTGTTAGTAAAAGCGTATTCGTTAGAACCAGTAATAATGACAGGTCATTCACGCTATTATCCACATTGTACCATGTAAAATCAACGATTAATGGGGAATTGAAGGTTGAAGTATACAATGACTCTGAGTTCAACCAAATAATTAGCTTGCTATTTAATAACCAGATAGAAATTTATGCAATTAACACATCATCGACAAATTTAGAAGAGATTTTTGTTGAATTAAATCAAGTTGTATTATGAACGATTTTTATAACGTTTTATCATCCGAGATATTTAAAACGAGACGTAATTGGAATTTTACGATTTCTTTATCTTTACCCGCACTAGTAACCTTAATCGTTTTTATGTCCTTTACCAGTGAACTAAATGATATCAACTACGAAGAGGGTATTAATTATTGGCAGTACTACAGCTCAAAAATATTCGGTTTTTACCAATTACTCTACCCTCTATTTGTTGCTATTATTTGCTTTTCGATATGCAATATAGAACATCGGTGCAATGGGTTTAGGCAACTATTTACATTGCCATATAGCAAGTATTACTTCTACCTAGTTAAGATTCTTATTTTGATATTTTGGATTATGTGCTCGTTAATTGTAGCGTGTTCATTACTTCTTCTGGGTGGTAATTTGCTAAGTATTATGTATCCACACTTAGGATTTCAAGATTTTGATATCTCGCTTAGTATAGTTGCATTTTTTGTACGAACATTCGGTACTCTTGTAACCATTATGTCGGTACAGCTTCTTCTAAGTTTAAGATGGGATAACTTTATCGTACCAATTACCTTTGCCTGTTTTATGATAGTCTTTGGTTCTATAGTGGCAGATTGGAAATACAGCTACCTAATTCCATTCTGCAATATTTCAACTTCTTTTCGCGATTTCTACCTAAACTCGACAGTGGTCTTAAATCGTATTTTTTATATCAATACGGCCTATTTTATACTGTTTTCTACTGGAGGATACCTACTCCTACTAAAAAAGAAAGTGTAACTCCTGAAAATAGTCATTTAGATGCAAAACGTTAAGACACATCCCAGTACTAAGTCGTTGCCTTAAGGGCTTTGGCACCACCATATTCCCATTGGGTTTTAGGAATTGCCCAAACGCAAAAAGGCCACCCAAATTGGGTGGCCTTTTTTAAATATCTTGCGAAATACTAGGCGTTAATAAGCGCTGCGTATTGCTCTGCAGATAGAAGATCGTTAAGTTCTGCAACATTGGCAACCTTAACCTTAATCATCCAACCTGCTCCGTATGGATCTTTGTTGATGCTATCTGGGTGGTCGGTTAGGTTCTCGTTTACCTCAACAACCTCGCCAGTTAATGGCATAAAGGCATCAGATACAGTTTTAACTGCTTCAATGGTACCAAATACCTCTTCTCTGTCGAGAGTTTCACCTTCGGTTTCAACTTCAACAAATACGATATCGCCAAGTTGGCTCTGAGCAAAATCGGTAATACCAATTGTAGCAACATCACCCTCAACAAGAATCCACTCGTGATCTTTGGTGTACTTAAGGTTTGATGGAATATTCATGATTCTAGTGTTTTATTGTTAGCATTTCACTTCGATTTCCTTTTAAAATCACTCCAAAGTTAAACAAATTTCTAAAGTACAAACTACTGTCCTATATTATATCGCACGCTAAATCCAAAAGATGTATTAGCCGTTGGATAGGTGTTCGATATCAATGGTTTATTCACCACCCTATCAAAGAATGCCCGGATGTTTAGCGTCTCATTAAACATGTAGTCGGAGCTTAACTTTAGGGTAACCGTTTCGCGACCATCAGAGGCCTGAACAAAATTCTCGACAATCTTTCGAATAAGCGATTGGTTGTTGGTAAACGACAACCCGCAGTCGAGCTTCAGGTACGATGGTACTACCTTCTGAGTTTCCCCATCAATCCAACGAACGGGGTTATCGAGTCGGTAACCGACGGTAAAATTCCACTCGCTGTTTCGAATCTCTGTTATCTGGTTGTTGGTTAAGCTAAGCGCCACCACCCTACTCTTGTTTACCCGTGCCTGGGTTTGCAGGTTGTTCACCCATCCAATATTAACGCCAAAAAGAGGTTGAAAGTATTCCGAGATGCTCACGTTGACAATCTCATGGCGCGGAACAAAGTCATTTTGGGCATTACGCACGTAGCTAAAGCCATCGACAATCGGATCAAACTGAGGATTGGAGGTGTACCCGCCAATGGTGTACACCGCTTTATAGGAGTGCTCAACATCGGCATTATTAATGTACGGCTTAAGGATGGCCATTTTTCCAAATCCCTGGTAACGAATCGTCCAGTTTGGATAAGGAATACGAATGAACGGCTTGAGCCCCACATTTGATGGTGAGTAGCTGGTGTAGGCCGAAAGGAATGCCGGAAGCATAACCTCCTGCGAAAGCGGGCTATACCCGTTGGCATACCCCTTTACTGGCGTACCATCATATCCATTTACCGATGCAGCAGCCCGGGCGGAGCCCAAACGTTCCGATATAGCCGATCGGTTACTAATAAACCTATCGAAAGCAGCCGATCGGTAGCCATTACCGGAGGTTGGACTTTCGAAAGCCGAACCAATACCAATCACCGATATGCTAAACGACCCATTAAATATGGTAGATCCAGCATCGCCTGTACTTCCATACCGGCTGCTGTTATTCTGGTAGGTGCGATTGGCAGTAAGATCGATTATCAAATCCTTTATCGGTTCGAAGTTTAACCGTGCCGAAAAGGATTCCATGTGAGTCATCATAAAGGGCTGGGTAAAGTTGTTGTCGCCAACCAGCCATCCCTTAGCACGAGCCACATCCATTAGGTCGGGATCCTGCTGCCCCATAATAAATGCCAATCCGGGTGCCAATCCCGACGAGGTATTCAGGGTTCCAAACCAGCTGGAACTTTTATTATATCCGGGAAGAATTGTACCCTCGTTTTGGGTATAGGTAGCGCTAATATTTCGAACACCCATAAGCAGCCTAACCGCTCCCTTAGCCAAGTAGGCTATTGGATTAGGCTTGTACTGCACCTTGCCCGTAATATGAACGGTTGCCCCCTTAACCGTTTCGGCAACCTGTACCGAAACACGTCCTTTGGATACCACCTGGCTAACCCCATCAACCAGCTTGCCCTTGGCATCGTAAACTGCAATTTTAATGTCTACGCCTTCCAAGTCGTGCGTTATATTACGCTTACGCCCCTTAAAGAGGGTCATCTTCTCGGTTTTAAAAGTTTTACTAACCAAGATTACCTGCTTGTTGGCATTATCGAACTCCTGGTTTATGGCTCGTAAGAACGGTACCTTGTTGTATAGCGAAACCATGTTCAACGTTCCAATCAGCGAGCTCTGGTTCATGTTTTTGATGGTATTCCCAACAGAGTACAGCGTTGCTGCAGGAAGAATAGGACCCGAATCCCAATCGTAGCTACCATCGTACGATGCCGATGCCGACACCCAGTTAAACATGGGTATTTTATTAATTGGAAGGTTGTAGGTAAGCTTAAACGTATGATCGTAGTGCACATTACGCCCACCCATGGCAATATTTTTCCACACCGAATCTTTCCATACCTGGTAGCTTGCCCTATCCCTACTTTTGTCAACCATACCTTCAGGCTCATCAATACGAGCCATATTATTGGCCGAGAAGGTAAACTTCAAATTCTTCGTAAAGTCCCACTGCAGGGCGTAGATGCGATTCCAGTAAAAATCTTTTGCATAGGTAGATGGTATCTGAACACCAGAGGTCGGCGATAGATTCCGAATGCGTATCTCGTTGTAGTTCCGAGTTATTTCAGATATAAAGCTAAGCTGCGATGGCTTATAGCCAATATTAAAATCCTTTATCAACCGCATGTAAGGTGATCGAATAACCCGATTGGTTGCCTTACCAAAACGTTCGAGGTAGCCCGGCGTGGAGTTGTAGGCGTAGCTAAAGATTCCCTTGTAGTTCTTCTGCAGCTGGCGTTCCATTTGCGAATTACGCGAGTAGGTTTCGTTGTAGGCGTAGGTTACCGATAGGTTGGCTGGCGATAGTATAGACGATTTCGACCCGTTTTGGGCTACGCTTACATTGGTAAAATTGATGCTCTTACGTGCGGTGAAATCTTGGGCAAGCCGCAGTACAGAATCCTTCGCATGCTCGTTTGGCAGGTACTTTAGCGCGGTTTTCAATAGCAAGTCCTGATCGGTTGGGCTATACTTTGCATTAGCTATCGATTCGGAGTAGCCAACGTGCATGGGAATTCGCACTCCCGCCTTTTCGGAAAAGAATTTGCCCAGCTCAAAATCACCCGCCATATCGTAGGTGTATATATCCGACTGGTTACGGTTGTTGAGCTTACTCTCCAGCGATCCAAAGCCCGGCTTTATCGTACTTCCGGCCAACGATACCACACCAAAATCGGCAAGCTTGGCAACCATATGCGCATTGGCAGCCCATCCACCCTCCTCGTCGAAGTTGTTCAACCGCATTTCGTTGATCCAGATAGTACCCGATTTGGGTTGCCCATCGTCCGTCATGCTATTCTTATTCGACGGATTTCGAATACCAATCATAATGGTGCGCACGTTGCTTAAACTGGGGTTTCCAAGTATACGTACCGTATTAAGATTGTCGTTTATGGTGAACAGCTGAGTGGTAGAAGCATTCGACCCCAAGGCCCGCATGGCATCGTACCGCTTTAGCTTAATATTTTGAAACACTTCGAGCGCAATGTTCAGGGCATTCTCTGCTGGCCACACAATATCGCGATCCGACGCCCTGTCGCTGGAGTATTTTCCAAAGGGGGTAAGCCTCAACGGAATTTCGTACTCGTAGTAGTTATTACGGTAGTCGCTACCCAAACGAATAAATAAGGAAAGGTCGCCATTCTTAAGCGGCTGACCGGATATGGCCTCGGCATGGACATCGAGCTTCAGGCGTTTGTACTGCCTGAAGTCGTAGCCGGTAGTTTTGTAGGTAGCCCGGGCATCGCCATCCTGCAAATCCGCCACCTTAAGCTGCATGGCCTGCTCGTTTTCGCGAATAACCTGCGGATTACTCGGATCAATGACCCGATCTATTCCCGGAGGAAGAATATAGTTGATGGGAACCCGACTCGAATTCTCCTCGATGCTTACCGTAGAGATATCCAGGCTTCCATTGGTCATTTGTGGTACGTTGCTGGCTTGCCCTTCGAGCAGCGAGAAGTTGTACCTACGCCATTCGCCCTTAACCAGCTCTAGACGAGCAAAGCGAAGTATGGTGGTATCCTCGAATCCATGAAGCAGCATACGGATAAAGCGGATGGACTTAAAGTCTTGGATATTTCCAACTGTTTTATCGTAATCGGAGATGGGGATCTTAAACTGGTACCAGGTAACCTTACTCTTGCCCGTAGGCGTATCAACCTCCACATCGCGCCTGTCGCTCACAAAATTCTTACCCACCTCTACGCCTGTTGGAGTGAGCGGGATACGATACTGAAAGTACGACTCGGCATCGCTAAGGGTGTTGTCCCTATTGATATCCTCGCCATCGGGAATGGACGTTGACGAAGTGCTGTACGATTCGCCACTTTGCTCCGATGCTGGCGAGTTTCCCTCCTGGTTATTGAACCGCTTATACCTATCGAGTATCGACACCTTCTGCCCATCGTAATCGCCACCACGGAAGTAGTGGTAGTCATCGTTCGAAGGGTCGGTCAGCACATTCTGATATGCCTTAGAACCTGCACCAAAAAGCATTTCCAGATTCTTGAGGTAGGCATTATAAAAGCTACGCTCATCGTCGTCACCTAATCCATCCAAACCAACATCCTGAAACTTACGGGCAGCCACATTATTGTCGAATGCGTTTACCAACGACTGCATCAGGGGCACCCTACCCCAAACGGTGGTATCTACCTTGGTGACGGTTGCACTGGAGGGGAGTCCGTTTTCGAACGACTTACGCCCATCGCGAAGAATATCCTCCGAAATATTACCTAGGTTAAAGATAAGCTCCCCACCCTTTTTGTTTCGGTCGTACACAAATGGATCCATCAACCAAAACTCGATGTAGTCGACATTTGCAGTTTCGAAATCGCTCACCGGAATCGAGCGCATGATACCTCCCCAGCGGGTTTCGGGAGCCGCGAGGGTACCATCGCTACGCAAACCCTTAGATACCATACTTGCCGAAGTCTCGTAGTTGTACGGACCCTTCTCTTTTGGGTAGTAGGCAAGGTTTAATACCGGTATTGTGTTCGGGATTCCCTGTACCTCATCCTTCTCGGGAAAAAGTTCCCGCTCGCGAATTTCGCGCACCCAGTGGCTCGACAGCTGCGCCTTATCGCGAGCAATATGAGCGGGTGTGTACGAGCTGTTTCGCAGGAAAAGTGGGTCGATACTGTACCAAGCTAGCTTTGCCCGGTTATACCCGTAGGCTAAATTGTTCGATAGATTTCCTTCGGGGAAAAGGTCGGGCTGCCCCTGCGGGGTAGATGCCAACGTCCAAGAATTCCATCCCCGTAAGTCGATTGGTATTTTTGCCCCTTCGAAGTCGTCGATATACGAGTTGCCGGTTTTCCCAATTGCCTTTGCATGGCCCGGGATAAAGTGCGCAAACTCCGCCTCAAAGAGGATGCTCGATGGTGCTTGAGTTTCTATAAGTGGTATTTTCTGAACCAACGAGGTAAGCCAGGGCGCCTTGTTTTGGTACGAAAGGTTTAATCCCCAAATGGTATTGGATATAGGCTCGTCGGAGAAGTTGACCTTTTGCGTAAGAGGTCGCTCCGAGAGGTTCAGCACCGTTGCCGCGATGTGAAAGTTGTCGGATATTCGGTAGTCGAAGTGCGAGCCAACGAGCGTTTTTGTTTGAATATTGAACAGTGCCTGGCTCTCCAACGACACCTTAATGGGCACCCCCGATTCGAGGTAAGCCTGGTTGATGATACGAACACGTCCAAGGGTATAATCGACGGTATAGTCTATATTTTCGGCCAGCTTAAGACCTCCTGCCGTAACCACCACCGACCCTTGTGGAATGTTCATGGCGTTTAACGAAATTTCGGAACCCGCCGACGACTGAAACGTTCCGAAGAGCTTAAACTTATTCTTATCGGCCACCTGCTTAGCCTTGGTAAGCGACGAGTCGTAGAGCTCCTGGTAAACGTACCGATCAGCAATCGCATTATCGCCAATCTTGGTGCGTAGGTAGCTGCCAAAGGGCTGCAATACGGGGAAAATCACCTTGCCACCCTCCGAAAGTACGGTTACACCATCTACAAAGTCGAAAATACCATCGGGATAGGGATCGCCCTGCGAGTTGAGCTTATCGAGATTGAGCACGCTAAGCAGCGGCTTATTTTTTATAGCCCCTTCGGGGATGTAGTTGATGGTTGTTCCTGCCTTGCTGTCCTCATACAGAATGTCGAGGTAAAAGTTTTCCTTATTAACCTGATAGCTGCCGATAGAGTAGATGTTCTTCATCATCAGGTTCCAGTTGGGCAGCTTAGGGGTAAGGTTCGTTCCCTTAAGCAGCTTTACGATAAGCGCCTTGGGAGCTTCTATTCCATCGCCCGAGAGCTCGCCAACGGTATACGTTTTTCCATTGAAGATATACTCGTAAGCAACCCCAAGTATTTCATCGTTGTTGAGCGCCGTATTAAGCGACAGATATCCCAACTTGGGGTTAAACGTATACTCATTCGCGCTCAGCTTGCGCGCATTCTCGAGCTTCTCGAAGTCCTCGCCCTGATGGAGCCCAATACCTGCCAGAATGCTGGAGGTTTGATCGATTTGCCGAATACCCGATAGCGCACCGGTCATCATCGAGTAGAGGTTGTTCGACCCATTCGTAGGGAATACCACTGACGGGGTACCCGTAAAAGCCCCCTTATTGTATATGTTACGCTGCTGCTCGCCCAAATCGAGAAAGGCAACGATGTTACGGGCATTATCGAACTGTGCCGTTCTGTTGGTAACCCACACCTCCATCTTGGTGATGTTTACCCCCGACTGAATAAGCGGAAAGGTAGATAGCGCGTTGTCGTAGCTCTCCCTAAAGTAGTGCCCCATCAAAAAGTGGCGGTTGGCATCGTAGCCATCTACCGGCAGCTCGAACTGCTGATTTTGCGCGCCCCCCTTTAGCTCTACCGACTGGCTTTGCCCGCGCTGGCGGCTAAAGATCGATGTCATGGTTATGTCGCCAAACTTGAGCTGGGTTTTGAAGCCAAATAGCGATTGGCTACCGGTAATAAGGGTACCCGGCAAAGGAAGCGATACGTTACCCGCCTCAATCTTTTGAATAATCTCATCCTCGGTGCCCGTGTACTCCACCTTAACGTTGTTTTCGAAATCGAACGTCGCCTCGGTATTGTAGTTGATGTCCATCTTGAGCTTTTCGCCCACCATTCCGGTGACATTCATCTGCAGCTTCGACTGGAAATCGAATATGGATGTTTTCCTAAACTGCTCCGCTATTATCGGATTGTCTGTTTTATTCGTCTTTATACCTAACGTTAGCTCAACCGACCCCCGAGGGATTACGCTAATGGTATTGCTGCCAAAAATTCGATCGAACCCCTCGCCTCCAACATTTAACGATGGGATTAGCGTATTCGCCAAACCACCGTTACCTGCTGCTGGGGTGGAGCGTTGATCCATCAGCAGGCTCTGCATCGAGGTTTGTATGCGGTACTTCTGGTACTCGTCGCGGCTCATCACCTTGTAGGGAATGCCGTGCGAAACGCTCTGGTTTTTGTAGAAAATATACCGCTCGCTCTTTAGGTCGTAAATTATGTAGTCGCCCGTTGCCGGATCGACAAAGAGCGGTTTCGACACCGACTTTTCGTCCTGTTTCTTGGTATCCTGATCTTGAGTTAAGTCGACAAAGCAGACATACGGACCAATCCCACTAGCCGAAGTGACACAAAATAGGAATATGTAAAGTAGTAATCGTTTAATCATTCCAACTTATAGCCTTTTAAGAGCTGCTTTTATGATGCCTTCCACCTTAAGCTCCGGATCATCCTTAAGAATACTATCGAGCACCTTTTCGACATTTGCCTTAACAAATCCCAGCATAACCAACGCCGATAAGGATTCCTCGCGTGCAACATTCCCCACCGAGAGCAGGGTGTCGCCATCCACCAAATCTTTACCTACCTTGTCCTTCAAGTCGACCAAAATACGCTGAGCGGTTTTTAGTCCAATACCCTTAACGCTCTTTATGCGGTTAAGATCGTCTGTTGTTATGGCTGTTGCTACCTCCGAAGGAGTAAGCGACGAGAGCATAATGCGAGCGGTATTGGGGCCAACACCCGATACGCTAATCAGCAGGCGAAACAAATCGCGCTCCACCTTATCGGCAAAGCCAAAAAGCAGCTCGGCATCTTCGCGCACCACATGGTGAAGGAAAAGTTTGACCTCCTTTAGCTGATGTATCTTCGAATACGTGTTTACGGATATGTGTAGGTTGTAGCCAAGACCACTAGTCTCTACAGTTGCATTTGATGGAGTAATTTCGGCCAAGCTTCCCTTAATGTATTCGAACATGCCAATTTTTTATATCAATTTGTTGCAAAGTTGTTTTAGTTTTGCAAATATATTTATTTAGAGCAATTCGGATGTTATAATGGAGAACTTTAGCTAAGCTAAAGTTAACCTAACAAAAACACTCTATGTTTAATCGATCTACTATCGCGGCTTTAGTAATCTGCATCTTATCCTATGGCCGCGCAATGGGACAAGATCGAATTCCGCTTTCCTTTACGATAACCAACAGCTCGATTGACGAAATCCCCAATATAAGCCTCCCCCCTATCCCCATACCTGCTGCGGCACTTGCCCGATCGGCAGCAAAATCGCACAGCTACTTAAAGCGGCTCGAATTTGGAGCTACCGTAGCCACCAGCATTAGCATAAACGACCAAGCAAGAGCCGACACCGTTGGATCAACCATTATATACCGAATTAAGGTAACCTCACAAGGGGCCAAATGCCTCCTGCTAAAGCTGACGGTAGACAAGGGTAAATCGTTCGACAGCCAAAAGGTTTTTGTGTACAATCCAACCCACACCTTTGTGGCCTACACGCTCACCAAGCTCACCAACGAGTCGACAGTGGTGCTACCCCTGGTGCCCGGCGATTGTGCCGTACTCGAAATCGAAAAGCCCACAAGTAGCAAGGCCCGCTTTACCATCAACGAGGTGGTGCACGGCGATAGGCTCCCGCTAAAAGCCTACGACTTGGATAACGACATATCGCAAAGCTGCAACATCGACCTGTGCTGCCCCGAGGGGAAGGATTGGCAGCTCGAAAAAAACAGCATCGTCAAGATTCTTACCAACACCGCATCGGGAGTTCGCCTATGTTCGGGCGTAATGGTAAACAACACGGCAAAGGATAAGCATCCCTACCTGCTTACGGCCCGCCACTGCATCCTATCCGAAGCCGATGCCCTTAATTCGGTTTTCTACTTTGGCTACGAAAAGAAGGAGTGCGGTTCGAGCAGCATCATACAGGGTAAAACGATATCTGGAGCAAAGGTTATTGCAACCGGATTTGAGGATAAAATCGACTTCGCGCTGCTTGAGCTATCGGTTGCCCCGCCCCTCGAATACCAACCCTACTTCGCCGGTTGGAACATCCGCAAAAACCCGTTTACCCAACCCAAAGCCACCTGCCTACACCACCCCAATGGCGATGTAAAAAAGATATCGGTTGATAACGATACCCCCACACTAGGAAGCTACTCCGACCTTGACCCTACTTCGCGTTTCGCCCCAAACACCCACTGGCATGTAGCCCGATGGGATATCGGAGCAACCGAAGGTGGCTCGTCGGGATCGGCGCTATTCAACAATGGCCATCAGGTGGTGGGCAACCTTACCGGTGGCATTTCGTCGTGCGAAGACCCCGTGGACGACTACTTTTCGTCGGTACATGCAGCATGGAGCAGCAGCAACGATCCCAAATACCAGCTCAAAAAATGGCTCGACCCCATTGGCTCGGGCGATTCGACCTGCACCGGAATGCTCAACAACACCCTGCTTGTTAGCAACCCTACCCCCTGCGACGGAGATACCATCACCCTGCAGGTAATCCCCGAAAACGCCAACCTTACCATAACAAACCTTCGCGCCGACAACACCAACCAGGTATCAGGCGTGGGCATTCACAAGCTGGTATGGAGCACCGCTAAGCTAGGCAGCAACCGAACCATCACTGCCGACTTTACCGTAGATGGAATTCCTACCGGATCGTTTTTTATTGCCGCTATCAAAGAAAAGCCGGAGAAACCGGCCATCGACAAAGTAGGCACCTCGCTGTCTACCCCAGCAACCCTGCTAAACCAGTGGTACCTAAACGGGCAGCCCATCAACAACTCCACAACGCAGCGTATCGAGATAGCGGAACCTGGAAAATACTACGTAGAGTCGGCTAACGAGTTTGGCTGCACTGCCAAATCCGACATTATTACGATAGAATACAGCGATGAGGTTGACGCCAAAAACGTCACCGTTTACCCGGTGCCCGTTAGCAGCAGAGTAATCCACATAAAAATGCAGGCGGCCAACAGCAATGTGTACAAGTTCTTCAGCGGTACGCTAATCGTGAATCTTTACGACATAAACGGACGAAAGCTAGGCTCCAACACCTACACCAACCCAACCGATATTGCCGACTTCCAGCTGCCAACCACGCAAAGCGGGCTGTACCTGCTCGAAATGGTGGCCAACGGTAAGCGCGTGGTAAAAAAAGTGGTGATTTCGGGGATGTAGCCGCCCGTGGAGGAGCTACAGGTTGGCGACTTGCCGTCGGGCCTGCCCCTTCGTCGTGTTAGGCTGCCGCGAAAAGTTGTAAGCCTGCCC